>NZ_JAIWOF010000037.1 GCF_020217025.1 Flavobacterium sp.
AATCAATATAACTTTATTGTTTCAAAAATTAAAATAAGAGATAATGGAAGTATATTGATTAATGACACGTTTTATAGTCCTAATTTTATGTTAACTAATGGGTATGACATAAAAATAAATGATTCTATTGTAAAACCATCAAAATCTAGAGAAATGTATGTTTACAGAAAAGAAAATTCAAATTATAAATTATTCTTAACTATTAAAAGTAAAAAATAATTATATACGAAAATTGTCTAATAACTACATTTCCGTTAGCTCCTAATCGAATTCGTTTAAGAACTATCAAAATAAAAAAACCCTGCAATGATCTCGCAGGGTTTTTCTATATCCAAAAGTAACTAACCACTAATTACTTTTCACTAATCACTTATTTAAAAATCAAACTTAATACCCTGTGCTAAAGGTAACGCTGTTCCGTAGTTAATGGTGTTGGTTTGTCTTCTCATGTAGGCTTTCCATGCATCAGAACCTGATTCACGTCCACCACCTGTTTCTTTTTCACCACCAAAAGCACCACCAATTTCAGCACCAGAAGTTCCGATGTTTACGTTAGCAATACCACAATCAGAACCCGCAGCAGAAAGGAATAACTCCATTTCTCTCATGTTGTTTGTAAAGATAGAAGAAGATAATCCTTGAGGAACTGCATTTTGCATTTCAATCGCTTCTTCAATTGTGCTGTATTTCATCACATATAATACTGGAGCAAAAGTTTCGTGTTGTACAATTTCGAACTCGTTTTTAGCTTCGATAATACATGGTTTTACATAACAACCGCTTTCGTATCCTTTTCCTTCTAAAACACCGCCTTCTACAATAACTCTTCCGCCTTCTGCTTTTGCTTTTTCGATAGCGTTTAAGTAATCTTGAACCGCTCCTTTATCGATAAGTGGTCCCACGTGATTGTTAGCATCTAATGGATTTCCGATTTTTAACTGCGCATAAGCTTTTGCTAAAACGTCTAATGTTTTATCGTAAACACTTTCGTGAACAATTAATCTACGCGTTGAAGTACAACGTTGACCCGCTGTTCCTACCGCTCCAAATACCGCTCCTACCAATACCATTGATAAATCCGCTTCTTTAGAAACGATAATCGCGTTGTTTCCACCTAATTCTAAGATAGTGTTTCCAAAACGCTCAGCCACAGTTTTAGATACGTGACGACCAATTCTTGTAGAACCTGTAAATGATACTAATGGAATACGTTTGTCGTTATTGATTAAATCTCCAGACTCGTTACCTACTACTAAACAGCTGATTCCTTCTGGTAAATTGTTTCTTTCTAATACCGTTTGAATGATGTTTTGACAAGCTACACCACATAAAGGTGTTTTTGAACTTGGTTTCCAAATACAAACGTCACCACAAATCCAAGCTAACATCGTGTTCCAAGACCAAACCGCTACTGGGAAGTTGAAAGCCGAAATGATTCCAACTACTCCAAACGGATGCCATTGCTCATACATTCTGTGCATTGGACGCTCCGAGTGCATGGTTAATCCGTGTAATTGACGAGATAAACCTACTGCGAAATCACAGATATCAATCATTTCTTGAACTTCTCCAAGACCTTCTTGATACGATTTACCCATTTCAAAAGACACTAATTTTCCTAATGCTTCTTTGTGTTTACGCAATTCTTCTCCCATTTGACGTACAATTTCCCCTCTTTTTGGAGCTGGAACCAAACGCCATGTTTTGAAAGCTTCTTCTGCAGCACTCATAGCTGTTTCGTAATCTTCTTTTGTTGAAGATTTTACTTTTCCAATCAAATCTCCTGTTGCTGGTGAGTATGATTCGATGATTTTTCCGTTAGAAAACCACTTTGTTCCAGTAGAAGTTCCTTCGTTAATTTCTTTAATGCCTAATTGTTGCAAAGCTTCTTGCATACCAAATTGAATTGCTGCTTCAGATATCATTTTATAACTTTTTATTCGGTTTTTGTTAAATTTTTACAAATGTAAAAAATATATTTTAATAATTGTGTGTCACAGGTTACACAGCTGTTTTTTAACTATTTCTTATTAGTAAACTTAGGATTGGTTTCCATTACAGTACCACATTTTTTACACGTTCTTTTTTCTTCTGAATTATAAAACGTACTGAAATGCGGTAAAAAGTCTTTTTCAATATCGTGTAACTCGAAATAGACTTCATGTAATTTGTGATTGCAATTGTCGCAAAACCACAACAACCCATCGTTGAATCCTTTTCCTGCGCGTTTTCTTTCGATTACCAAACCTACAGACCCTTCTGTTCTAGCAGGAGAATGCGGTACTTTAGCAGGATGCAAATACATGTCGCCTGGTCCTAATTTCATGGCTTTCTTTTCGCCATCTTCTTGAACATAGACTGTGATTTCTCCTTCTAATTGATAAAACAACTCTTCGGTTTCGTTGTAGTGATAGTCTTTTCGTGCATTGGGTCCACCCACTACCATAACAATATAATCGTCTGAAGTTTCATCATAGATGGTTTTGTTTCCCACGGGTGGCTTCAAAAACTGTCGGTTTTCTTCAATCCATTGATTTAGATTAAATGGTTTTTTAATTTTCATCTTCTGCAATTTAAAAACGTAAAGTTACTAAAAAGAAAAAAGGTTAGCCGCATTTTATTGCAAACTAACCTTATTAAATTATTAAGATTGGAATTACTTCACTTCTTTCACTAGATAAATATATACCGGGAAGTGATCCGAAAATCCTGGAACTCCATTTTGATTTCTCAGTGGATATCCTTTGTACTGCCCTGTTTTTTGAATTAAGAAAGGCTTGTTATAAATGCCCGCCTTCCAATATTTAAAAGTAGCATAATCATTATTATCTGCTGGAACTAATTGTTGACTTACCATAATTTGGTCAAAAATATCTCCTGCGTCGCGATAAAACAAAGAAGAGTTACCGTCTTTCTGCATTTGCTCAAACGGATTGTAAACATCTCTTGGTTCTTTTAATTCTGTTTTTTTAAGTTTTGCTCCAACTCCTTGTTTTACAGATTTATTGTAAGGGCCATCATTTAAGTCTCCCATCGTAATAAACTTAGCTTTTGGATTGATTTTGATGATAGAATCCATAATTTTTCTATTCAATCTTCCAGCAGCTTCTCTGTATGGGCTACTTTTTTTCTCTCCACCAGAACGCGATGGCCAGTGGTTAACAATTACGTTAATTTCTTCTCCATCTAATAAACCAGTAACCAAAAGTTGGTCACGTGTATAAATACGTTTTGTTTTTTTATCGTAGTTTACATTTTCCTCAACCTCTTTTTCATCCTCTTTTGTGCTTTTCTTATCAGAAGTAGTTTCTGTTTCATAAACATACAAAGGCACATTTATGTAACTTGTTGGCTGAAAATACTTTTCTTGATATAAAAATCCAACGTCAATTCCACGTTTGTCTGGAGAATCAAAATGGACTACTTTGTATCCTTTGTTAATTAAAGTAGGATGCTTAACTAAGTCTTCTAGCACTCTTCTGTTTTCAATTTCACAAGCGCCAATAATTACTGGAGAATTTTTTTGACTTTCGCTTGTGCCTAACTCGATAAGTACACGACTTAAATTGTCTAACTTCTTTTGATAATTCTTTTTTGTCCAACCATTTACAGGAGTATACTCTTCATCATAAGTATCTGGATCATTAATTGTATCAAATAAATTCTCAAAATTGTAAAATGCTACGGTATGCACTTTAAATTTTTTATCCTGTGAAACAGCACTATTTACAGACAAAATCACAGCAAAAACAGCCAAAAGGTGTTTAATTTTCATAAATCAAATGTTATATTAATATCAAGTTTATTACAAATTGGGTGCCAAAGGTAAATAATATTATTAAAAGTTATACATTTGTAGGCTGTTAAGTTTGTAACTACTTAACATTAAATTAGTATTAATTTTAATATTCTTTATGAAAAAACTTGTATTGAGCACATTATTAGTGCTGCAAGCTGTTTTTGTTTTTGCACAGCAAAATCCAGCCTTAAAAGGTAAGGTTATCGATGCTAAAAGTCAAAAACCATTACAAAATGTTGTTGCAACCATTCAAAGTACGAACCAATCTGCTTTGACTGATTTTGATGGAAACTTTGTTTTTCAAACTATCCCAACGGGTGAACAAGTGTTGACAATCAAAACTTCTGGATACACGCAACAAACTTTTATGTTAGAACCTTCTGCTAATGGCGAAACTCTTGATTTAGGAGTAGTTGTGCTAGAAGAAGACATTACATCTGAACAACAATTAAGTTTAGTAACAATTACTGAAAATGATTTAGGAGATGACAACAGTGGTTCTGAAAGTACTTCTGGGCTTTTACAAGCAACTAGAGACACGTATCAACAAGCTGCAGCATTTAACTGGGGTTTAGCACGTTTTAGAATTAGAGGTCTAGATAATGAATATGGAGTTACCATGATTAATGGTCTCACTATGAATAAATTATATGACGGAAGACCACAATGGAGTAACTGGGGTGGTTTAAATGATGCAACTCGTAATCAAGAATTCACTATGGGTTCTGGTCCATCTGATTATACATTTGGTAGTGCTTTAGGAACTCAAGAAATTAATACAAGAGCTTCTTTTTACCGTCCAGGAACAAGAATATCAATGTCGGGCACTAACACCAACTATAGCTGGAGAATGATGGGAACTCACGCGTCTGGTATGAATAAAGACGGATGGGCATTTGTGGTTTCAGCTTCTAGAAGATGGGCAGAAGAAGGTTATTTTGAAGGAACTGACTACAGTGCAAATTCATTATTTGCAAGTGTTGAGAAAAAAATTAATGACAAACACAGTTTGAATTTAACTGCTATTTATGCTCAAAATAGTAGAGGAAAAAACTCTCCAAACACTAAAGAAGTGAATGATTTAATGGGAATTAAATACAATTCTTATTGGGGATGGCAAGATGGTAAAAAACGTAACTCAAGAGATAAAGATGTTGAAGAGCCAATTACAATGTTATCTCACTATTGGAAAATTACAGAAAAAACAACTTTAAATACTAACGTTGCTTTTCAAACGGGTAAAATTGGAAACTCTAGATTAGATTACCAATTAGGAAACAATCCAGATCCAACTTACTACAAAAACTTACCAAGTTACTACAGTAATTTAGGAGGTTATACTCCAGACCAATTAACTCAAATTGGAAATGGATTTAGATCAAATTCACAAATTGATTGGAATGCCATGTATATTGCAAACCAAAACAGTGCTTTTGCAGGAAGAAGTGTTTACGTTTTATATCAAGACAGAACGGATGACAATCAATTAAGTGCAAACAGTATCTTGAATTCAAGTATTTCTGAAAATGTTAGCTTAACAGCAGGAGCAAATTTCAGAAAATTACGTTCTCATAATCACCAAAACTTATTGGATTTATTAGGAGGGCAATATTTCTTAGATATCGATCCTTTTTATTCAGGAAATGCGTCTCAATCTGACTTAAACAATCCAAATAGACAAGTTGTAGAAGGAGATACTTATGGGTATAATTATTTACTACACGCTTTAACATTTGATGGATTTACTCAATTTAAATTCACTTACGACAAAGCTGATTTTTATTTAGCTCAATCGTTCTCTAGATCAGAATACCAAAGAGAAGGTCTTTACAAAAACGGAATTTATGCAAATAATTCTTACGGAAAAGGAGAGAAAATTATATTCGAAAACTTTGGTTTCAAAGGAGGCTTAACTTACAAATTAAACGGAAGAAATTATTTAGATTTCAACGGTTTATATCAAACAAAAGCACCAGGTTTGAGAAACTCTTTCTCAAATGCTAGAATGAATAACAATATTACTCCAGATTTACAAAGTGAAAGCATTACAAGTGCTGATGCAAGTTATATCTTAAGAGCACCAAAATTCAAAGCGCGTTTAACTGGTTTTTATTCTAAAATTCAAAATGCTACAGAAATTTCATTCTTCTATGGAGAAGGAATTAGTGGTGGTGACGATGGTGGTGACGAAGATACTTTCGTTAGTGAAATCGTAACTGGAATTGACAAACAAAACATGGGTGCAGAACTTGGTTTAGAATACCAAATTACATCTACTATTAAAGCTACAGCTGCTGCTTCTTACGGACAGTACATCTATTCTGATAATGCTAAATTAAAAACAAATGATGATGCATTAGCTGCTGCTGGAAATGAAAGTTTAACAGATTTTGGAACTGTTTACATGAAAAATTACCACCAACCAGGTATGCCACAAACTGCGGCTTCATTTGGTTTAGAATATAGAGATCCTAATTTCTGGTGGATTGGAGCAAATGTTAATTACTTAGCTAACAGCTACATTGATTTTGCTAACATTTTAAGAACTGATAACTTCAGTATTGACAATAATACAGGAGATAATTACTCGGGAGCTACACCTGAAACAGTTAGAGATATCTTAAAACAAGAAAAATTCGACAGCTTTACATTAGTAAACTTAACAGGAGGAAAATCGTGGAGAATTAGTAAAGCAAATCGTAATACAGTTGGATTCTTTGCTTCTGTAAACAACGTTTTTGATGTTACTTATAAAACAGGTGGTTTTGAACAATCTAGAAAAGCAACTTTCCCAGATTTACAAGCAGACCAAGCTAACGGAACTCCTTCTTTTGGATCTAAATATTTTTACGGATACGGAAGAACATTCTTTGTTAACTTCTACATTAACTTCTAAAAAAATATACTATGAAAATAAAATTTTTAAAAACAATTTTCTTGTTAGCACTTAGTACAAGTGCATTAACAAGTTGTGTAGGAGATGATGATTATGTCATTCCTACAGTGTTTAGCTATGCCTTCAATGAAGGATTTGAATCTTCACCTACAGGAAGTGGTTCTGTTGAAGTGCCAATCGCTTTAGAAGGATGGGTGAACTATAATGCAACATCAACTCGTCTATGGCATGCAAGAACATTTTCAAACAACATTTATACTGAATTTTCTTCATTCTATTCTGCTGCTGGAACAAATGATGTGGCTTGGTTAATTACACCTGCTATTGATTTAACAGCTACTAGTGGTGAGATCTTATCTTTTACAACTAAGACAAGATTTTCAAACGGATACCCTATGACTGCTTTTATTTCAACTGATTATGATGGAACTACTGCGGGAATTGCAACAGCTACTTGGACTCCTTTAACATTTACAACACCTTCTACTGATGATGTTTTTGTTAATAGCGGTAACATTGACTTAAGTGCTTACGAGAGTGACAACGTTAGAATTGCTTTCAAATATACTGGAAGTAAATCAGGTGTTACAACTACTTTACAATTAGACAATATTAAGATCACTAAAAATTAATAGCTATGAAAAAATTAAAATTAGTATTAACAACCGCTGTTTTAGCATCTTTAGTTGGATGTGTTAATGGCGATGATTATGGAACACCTGATTTATCGAACGATTGTATTAGTATAGCTGCAACTAAATCAGTACAAGATATTGCAACTTTAGCTAATACTACTGTTCAACAATATCCAGATGCTGATTACATAGAAGCTTATGTTACTTCTAGTGACGAAGGTGGAAATTTTTACAAATCGATATCATTTGTTTCTGTTGACGGAGCTAAAGGATTTACAATGCCGATTGATGATTACAACTTATATACTAGATATGAGCCAGGAAGAAAAGTAACCATTAACATGAAAGATCGTTATTACAATTTTGATAATCAAATATCTTCTTTAGAAATAGGTTCACTTTTTGAAGGTAGTGTAGGAAGAATTTCTGGTATTGAATATAAAGATGCTATCTTAAGAAGTTGCGATAAAGTTGATGAAGAAACTTTAGTACAGCATATTTCACTTTCTGATATCAATGATACTTATTTACACAAATTAGTAGAGTTTGACGAGGTGCAATTCGCAAATGCTTCTTTAGGACACACTTATCACGATGAAGCATTATCCTATGTGGGTGCTACTGCTACTAATCATTCCGTAATTGATGCAGCTGGAAATTCAATAACTGTTCGTAATAGTGCATTCGCTACATTTGCGACAGAAGAAATTCCAAGTGAAAACGGTAAAATTCGTGGTGTTTTAACTAAATATAATGGTACTTTTCAATTAATGTTAAGAACTCTTAATGATGTTAAGTTAACTAATCCAAGATTAAACCCTGCAATCGAAAACTTTGAATCTTTTGCATCAAACACTGCTATTTTTCCTAATTATTTTAATTTAAAAGTTGTAGGTACTAACGATTGGTTTGTAGGTTCTTTCAACGGAAATAAATATTTACAAGCAAGAAAAGGTAACAGTACAGGAGCAACTAAAATTTTCTTTGTAATGCCATATAATTTTGACATGCATACAAAAGTTTCATTCAAAACTTTATATGGGTACATGTCTCAAACATCAACTCCTATAATGAAAGTGTATTACTCTACAAATTTCAATAGTGCTAACCCTACTGCAAACCTTGTAGATATCACTAGTAGTTTTACATTCTCTAATCATACAGGTACGGGATGGGCAAGTACATTTACAAATTCTGGTGTTCATACCTTTACAGGAATGTCTGGACAAGGGCATATCATTTTTGCTTATGATGTAGCTGCAACTTCAACTACTAATGCAGAAACTAGACCAGGTGCTCAAATAGATAATATTTTATTTCAATAAGTTATAAGATAAATTTTAAAAGCGACTCAAATTGAGTCGCTTTTTTTATGCTTGCTATTTCGTACCTTTGTATTCTTAAAGAACGATTATGTTAGAGAAAGAAGTTATTGACTTTGAAAAATCAATTATTGTTGGGATAGTAACACAAAACCAAAGTGAAGATAAACTAAACGAATATCTTGACGAATTGGAGTTTTTAACCTATACTGCTGGTGGAACCGTTATCAAACGTTTTTCACAAAAAATGGATAAACCCAATCCAAAAACGTTTGTTGGAACGGGTAAATTAGAAGAAATTAAATATTTTATCAAAGACAACGATATTAAAACCGTAATTTTTGATGACGAATTAACACCTTCACAATCCAAAAATATCACCAAAGAATTAGATTGTAAAGTATTAGATAGAACTAATCTTATCTTAGATATCTTCGCGCAACGTGCCGAAACTTCGTATGCCAGAACACAAGTAGAATTGGCACAATGCCAATATTTATTACCTCGTTTAACCGGAATGTGGACCCACTTAGAACGTCAAAAAGGGGGAATTGGAATGCGTGGTCCTGGAGAAACTGAAATTGAAACCGACCGTCGTATTGTGCGTGATAGAATCTCTTTACTAAAAGAAAAAATTAAAGTAATCGACAAACAAATGGCAACGCAGCGCAGTAATCGTGGCGCCATGGTTCGTGTAGCTTTAGTAGGTTATACCAATGTTGGAAAATCTACTTTAATGAATGCTGTTGGAAAAAGTGATGTGTTTGTAGAAAATAAATTATTCGCAACACTTGACACAACTGTTCGAAAAACTGTAATAAAGAATTTACCGTTCCTTTTAAGCGATACGGTTGGATTTATTAGAAAACTACCAACACAATTAGTTGAGTCGTTTAAAAGTACGTTAGACGAAGTGAGAGAAGCTGATTTGTTGCTTCATGTGGTAGACATTTCGCATCCTGACTTTGAAGACCATATTGCATCAGTAAACCAAATTTTACAAGATATTAAAAGTGCTGACAAACCTACGATTATGGTTTTTAATAAAATCGACGCATACAAATCAGAACATTTTGATGAAAATGATTTAAGTATTGAAAAAACTACCAAACATTATACTTTGGAAGATTGGAAAAGAACTTGGATGAGCAAATTAGGTGATAAAAACACGTTGTTTATTTCAGCTACTGAAAAGGCAAATTTTGAGGAATTCAGAGAAAAAGTCTACGAAGCTGTTAGAGAAATTCATATTACGAGATTTCCATACAACAAGTTTTTATATCCTGATTATAAAGATGCCGTTGAAAACGAATAAAAAAAAGACCTCAATTGAGGTCTTTTTTTTTAT
>NZ_JAIWOF010000038.1 GCF_020217025.1 Flavobacterium sp.
TTGAGCCGTTTCGTTTTAAAAACCGTAATTGACACCTAAGCCGATAATCTGCTTGGTTTGAAAGCCTCTAAATGCATTATCGTCGTAGATTGTTTGAAAGGCAAAGTTGGTAGATAAAAATTTATTGATTTTCATTACAATATTCAATTGATAATCAAGATCTACATTTTGAGCTTCTTCTAAATAATTTGAATAAAGGTTTAAAATATTTTCTACTGAAACATTTTCCATCAATTTGAATTTATAGTACCCATTAACGGCTGCTCCCAATTCATAACGAGTTGTTTCACCTTGCGCTACCCCAAAAGACGATCCTAATTCTGTAAAATGATTATGCACCATAATTAATTTAGAAGTTGCAGGCGCAAAATTTACTTTTAAATTATCGCTTTTTTTCCACAACATACCCGGACCTAATTGAAAAAAAGCTGGAGAAAAGAAATGTGAAATCTTAACGGTTTGTGACGCTGGATCTAAACCTGTGTCCATTTGTGTTTTAAAGTTAAAAAAAGCAGAATAAAACCAATATCCTATGGCCTTTCTACCTACTAAAGAATTGAATTCAATTCTATCATCTGTTTTTTGAGTATCAGCACCTTTAATTTTGGTTAAACCATAGGCAACAATAATTTTGTTATCCCAATTCCAATCTCCTTTTTTATAATTGAAATCGTAATTTACACCCACATTTCCTGCGAAATTATTTTGACCTCCTGCTTGCCAATTACTAAATGAAGATTGATTAGCTAAAAAAGTAAAAACACCTTTCCTAGTCCAATGCTTTGTTGTGTCTGTTGCAGTTTCTTGAGCTAAACCAAATGTTGACACCAATACTATCCATAAAAAAAGTCTTTTCATCTCTAAATTTTTTAAGAATTATAGAAACAAAGGTACTTTATTTTTGTTTATAAAGAGGTACAGCGGAACATGCCTCACCAAACATAACACTTTTAGAAACTTTCATTAATTTTTGAATGGCTAAAGTGTATACTTGATTTGGAACCTGCTTTTTAGAACAACCTTTAAGAATTACTGGCTTATGAAAATAATCGGTATAATCGAGTTTGTTCAATATATCTTGATACCACTCAATAACCGCTAATTCTTTGCTTCCGTGAATTACTTTTAATGCATAAGGTGCTAAATAAACCGAAACTAAAGCAAATGTCCAAGCAGGTAAAATAGCATCCGTTGAACAATACAAAGCCACATATTTATCTTCAAAACACGACCAATCGTAGTTTTTTAATTGGTCACGAAAATCAGATTCTTTTAAAATAAATCCTTCCAATAGCCATTGTGAAATATCTAAATCTACCACATGATTATCTGGATAGTAATCCTCTAAATCGAATACCATCAAGGAACTTTGCGCTACTTTATTTACTATTTCGTCCATATTTTAGTCGCAGTTTTCAGTCGCAGTTTTCAGAAGTAAGTGTAAAAACACTGTTAACTGTGACTGCGACTGCTTACTATTTTAAAGCATTCCTAATTCTAATTTAGCTTCTTCGCTCATTAAGTCTTTGCTCCAAGGTGGGTCGAAAGTAATTTCTACTTCACATGATTTTACCTCATCTATAGATTTTACTTTTTCTTCCACTTCTTGAGGTAACGTTTCCGCTACTGGACAATTAGGTGATGTTAAGGTCATTAAGATTTTTACATCGTTATCCTCGTTAATCATCACGTCGTAGATTAAACCTAATTCGTAAATATCTACTGGAATTTCTGGGTCAAAAATTCCTTTTAAAACTTTGACTACGTTTTCGCCTAAGTTGATTGTATCGTTAAATTCTTCCATTTTATTTTTAGTATTCAATATTCAGTTAAAAGTGTTCAGTTAATCTGAAAACTTGTGGTTTTAAATTTTAATTATTGCTTTGATTGAAATGCCAAAGCATACATTTTTATTTGTTTTATCATCGAAACCAAACCGTTGGCTCTTGTTGGTGATAAATGTTCTTTTAATCCTATTTCGTCAATAAAATCGGTATTCGCATCTAAAATATCCTTTGGCGATTGATTAGAAAATGCTCGGATTAAAATCGCAATAATTCCTTTGGTTAGAATCGCATCGCTATCGGCTGTAAAAACGATTTTTCCGTCTTGTTCTTCACCGTGTACCCAAACTTTTGATTGGCAACCTTTGATGATGTTTTCGTCTACTTTGTATTGTTCATCGATTAATGGAAGCGACTTCCCTAATTCAATGATGTATTCGTAGCGTTGCATCCAATCATCAAACATAGAGAACTCATCTACGATTTCGTTTTGTATTTCTTTAATTGTCATTCTTATTTTTTTGTTGCTTTTAAAACTACTTTATTATCGTTGTCTAAAAGAAAAATTGTTTTGTTTTCAATTTCGAAACGAGAAACATTAGAAACAGATTTAAACCAAACATCTTCATTTTTCATTTCATTTTCACAATATTTCTTTGTGGACATCAAAGGTGAAATAGTAATGTTTTCATCCTTCTGCTTATACGTTCCAGAATACATATTACAACCCATAAAGCCAGAAATTTTATCAGTATCAAAACTAATAAAATAGTTTTTTTCAACTACGTTAACTCCAACTAATTCTTCTACAACATAACTTCCTAAAATAGGATTTTTAAAAACAGAATCATCAGCAATTTTATTAATGTAATCGACAAATTCTTTAATTTTAGCAGGCGGTATTGTATGATCAAATCCTTTAGTTGTATACGTTTTATCTTTCACCACGATTGTCATGTCGGCATGAGGTTTCCCATCATACGCACGCTCCATAGTTGGACCTTCTAAATCGTTAAAAGTTTTTAAATCTATTTTACTATATAATTCCGCTAACTTTTTCCATTGTGCATCTGTTAAATTGACAACACTAGGTTTTCCGTCTCTTTGACTAACTAACGAGAATGTCCCATTTTCAATTGTTATCATTCTGTGATAACCTCTTGTATTAGCGCCATAAACAACTTTAACATCAGATAGTTCTTGGTCTTGCGCACAACCTTTTGAAAGGAAAATAGACAAAAAAATAGTAAGCATGATTTTCATAATTTTACTTTTTAAGATAACATCATTTGCGCTTTTTTAACCGCTTCTACAAAGATATCAATTTCTTCTTTGGTATTGTAAAAAGCAAAACTTGCTCTAATCGTTCCTGGAATATTGAAAAAATTCATAATAGGTTGGGCGCAATGATGTCCAGTTCTAACCGCTATACCTAACTTATCGATAATTGTGCCAATGTCATACGGATGAATACCTTCGATGTTAAACGAAATCACTGAAGCTTTGTTTTCGCTTGTTCCGTAAATCATTAAACCTTCAATTTCTTGCAATCTCTTAGTTCCGTAATCTAATAATTCTTGTTCGTAAGCCGCAATATTATCAAAACCAATTGAGTTCATATAATCGATAGCAGTTCCTAAAACAATTCCACCTTCAATGTTTGGTGTTCCAGCTTCAAATTTGTGTGGTAAATCGGCATAAGTTGTTTTTTCAAACGTAACCTCAGCAATCATTTCGCCTCCGCCTTGATACGGTGGCAATTTGCGCAACCACTCTTCTTTTCCGTACAAAATTCCAACACCTGTTGGTCCACACACTTTATGACCTGAAAACACATAAAAATCACATTCCAATGCTTGTACATCTGGACGTAAATGTGGTGTTGCTTGTGCTCCGTCGATTAAAACAGCTGCTCCTACTCCATGTGCTTTTTTGATGATGTATTCAATTGGGTTAACCGTTCCTAACGCATTTGAAATGTGATTTACGGTTACGATTTTCGTTTTTTCGGAAAGTAATTTGTCGAATTCTGAAATAACCAATTCGCCTTTTTCATTCATTGGAATTACGACCAACTTGGCCCCTATTTTTTCACATAAAAATTGCCAAGGCACAATATTACTGTGGTGTTCTAAAGCCGAAACCATTACCTCATCGCCTGCATTTAGCAAACTCGCAAAACCATTCGCCACCAAGTTAATTCCGAAAGTAGTTCCCGAAGTAAAAATGATTTCGTGATTGTGCTTTGCATTTAAGTGATTTTGAATCGTATTTCGAGATACTTCATAAGCATCAGTAGCTAATTGACTCAACGTATGTACTCCGCGGTGAATATTCGCATTGATTTCGCTGTAATATTTCGAAATAGCATCGATTACCACTTGTGGCTTTTGCGAAGTAGCTCCGTTATCAAAATACACTAAGGGTTTGCCATTTACTTTTTGCGATAAAATGGGAAAATCAGCTCTTACTTTTTGAACATCAAACATTTTTTGTACAATTT
Source organism: Flavobacterium sp. (assembly GCF_020217025.1). GTDB lineage: Bacteria > Bacteroidota > Bacteroidia > Flavobacteriales > Flavobacteriaceae > Flavobacterium. The sequence goes on from NZ_JAIWOF010000038.1 coordinate 4,288, forward strand.
GAGTACAAATTTACAACTTCATTGTTTATAATTAGAATAAATAAAGGTTAAAATAGAATTAAAACTTCTCTCCTGCTCCGCCGCCACTAAATCCACCGCCACCAAATTCCATTGGATTGGTTTGAGTTGGGGCTGGTGTGGTAGCATTTGCTAAAGATAAAATCGCTTGAGCGTTGAATAATAAAGAATCATCGGAATCTCTATCGGGTTGGAACGTGACGCCTTCGGTTTTATTTTTTAGCTGTTGGATAATCAAGTAGGCAAATCCAAAAAGTAAAATTCCGCTGATTACCATAACGTATTCTATTGGGAAGAAATAGTAATAATGACGAATGGAGTAAAATCCGAATGCTAAAGTGGCTAATCCGGTGTATAAAACCAACTTGTCTTTCCATTTAATTCCCAAAAATAAATAAAACAACGGAATTAAAAACGTGAGTCCATAAAAAACAAATGCAAGCGGAACATCGGATTTATTTGTAATTTCTAAGTTCATTAAAGATTCGGATAATTCGCGAACTACTAAATAATTCATGGACAAATAACCTAAAAGCAAACTCGCAATTCGAATCGTATCGAACGTTTTGAAATACGGATAGAAATTTTGGTTTTTAATTAAATGAACTACTAAAAAGTAAACCAAAATCGCTAAAATCAATCCAACAAATGACAAATAAAACTTAGGCATTACATCATGTTCGACTATTAAATTGAAAAATATCCCAACCAATCCAATAAATGCCAATAAAGCCGAAATTGTATTGATAAATCGAATAGCAAAAAACACCCCTAAGACTAACATTGCGATTAACACGGGTAGAACAGCTTCAGTGAGAATTCCAATTCCAATTAAAAAAGAAAATTGAGCAGAAAGCAAGAATGCATCATCTAATCCGTGACGAAAAAATTTCATTCTAACTAAAACTTCGAGTCCTATGTAAGCCACAACGGCATACAAGAAAAAAATGATTTGGTATTGATCACTAATCATTTGAAGTAAAATTACTGCAAAAGCACTAATTACAGAAGAAAACAAAAAATTTCCCAACAAAAAGAATCCAATTCTAAAGAAAATATTAGAGTTCGATTTTAATTGAATTAATTGTGCACTTATGTTTTGTAATTGGCCTTTTGACAAGAATTTTTTTTGATATAACTTTTTTGCTTCTTCGGTCAAAAAATAGTTTTCTAATTCAGATTTATTGTACGCTTGCATTTTTTTCGGTGTTAAATTGTTTTACTAATCTGATAAACATATAAATACTGGCAATTACATAAAAAGGCGAAACCATAATCAAAAATTCGAAAAAAGCTCCAAAATCTATAAAAGACAGAATTTTTCCTCCTAATACATTTACACCAAAATAGCCATACAACAACATAAAAGCAAAAAGTGATGTAGCAAAAACGCGATAACTAAATCGGTAGAAATAATAAATAAACCCTAATAAAATTGGAATAAAAACAAACCAATGTTCCGAAAGTAAGCCAGCAATAATACAAACACCTAACAAATGCAAAGCAAACGTGGCAAATACAAAATGAAAATGCGCTTTGATTTTGTGTTTCAACGAATATTCCATCCAAACCAATAAAAGCATTCCTAAAATCAATCCAGAATACGTTAATTCTAGATTGGAATAGACTTCGTTTTGAAATACACTTTTGGGTGTGATAGAAATTCCGATGAACGTAGCCAAACTCGTAATCGCCATAGAAAGTACAATTCGATTATCGAAATAATAGGCAACCGCAAAACATAAAATAGCGGAAATTAAGGAAACATAAGCATACGAATCATCAAAAATTTGGTATTGAAAATTGATATAACCTAAAAAAACACACGCCAACAAACTTCCGGTTAAAACCAAATAATCATGCAACGGATTTTCGAACAAAACCTCATGATTCGAATATCCTTTTGCTTTTTTAAAACTGAAATGAAAGCAAACCAACATCAAAATAAAATTAGCCGAAAGTATCGCTAAATGTCCAATAGAATCGATGTTGTTGTAAATAATTACTCCAATTCCAGAAGTAAAAATAATTATCGAAAAGTAAATCATTAAAAGCAGTTCGCTTCGCAAGGAAAAAATACCTTTCTTTTGATAATTAGCAATTTCCTCCAAATCCTTGTCTTTCAAAAATTCCTTCTGATAGAGTTTTTGGAGTTGCAGTTCTGAAAAATGAGGTCTTTCCATACTTTAAAATTTTATTAAAGATAAGGAAATTCTGATTTAAAGACATAAAAAAACCGCCTTAAGAGCGGTTTTCTACTATTTACATAAGGATGATTACAAATCAAATCCCATATTTACGCCTAATTTATCAGCGATAATTCTACCAATTTTAGCTTTTAATTCTGGTATTTTGATGCTGTTGGTTACTTCGCTTGTAAATGCATACATCAACAAAGCTTTCGCTTCTTTTTTCGGAATTCCGCGTTGTTGCATGTAGAACATAGCGCTTTCGTCTAATTGTCCAATCGTACAACCGTGTGAACATTTTACATCATCAGCAAAAATTTCCAATTGTGGTTTTGCGTTGATAGTAGCTTTATCCCCAATTAAAATGTTGTTGTTTTGTTGGAATGCATCGGTTTTTTGCGCTTCTTTTTCAACGAAGATTTTTCCATTGAAAACTCCAGTTGAATTGTCATGCAAAATCGTTTTATAATTTTGGTGACTTTCGCAATTTGGAGTTGTATGTTGTACCAAAGTATAATGATCTACGTGTTGTTTGTCGCCAATAATGGTAATTCCTTTTAACGTTGAATCGATTCGTTCTCCTTGGTGATAGAAATTCAAGTTGTTTCTGGTGATGTTTCCACCAAACGAAAACGTATGCACCGCTACTCTACTCTCTTGCTTTTGCGCAATGTACGTATTGTCAATCAAATTCGCAGTTTGCACATCATTTTGTACTTTGTAGTAATCTACAATCGCACGTTTTTGAGCGAAAATTTCGGTTACCGAATTCGTTAAAACAGGATTAGAATTCAAACTTTGATGACGTTCTACGATTTGCACATGAGCGTTTTCACCTACGATGATTAAGTTTCGAGGTTGTACCATCAAAGCCGCTTCATTTCCGGTTGAGAAATAGATGATTTCGATAGGTTTTTCAACCACTTTACTTTTTGGAATATTGATATAAGCACCTTCCAATGAAAAAGCCGTATTTAGAGAAGTTAAACTCTCTTCTTTACTTGCAATTTGATTGAAATAGGTATCAATTACCATTTTATATTTCGGTTTGGTCAATGCCGAAGACATCAAACAAACATCTAAACCATCATGTGTAGTAGAAGACAAAAACGAACTAAAAATTCCGTCAATGAAAACTACTTTATAAGTGTCAATTTCGTGTAAGAAATACTTTTTTACGTCTTTAAATTCAATCGCATTATCCTTTTTTGGGAAAACCGAAAAATCATTTTTCAAAATTGCATTTAACGACGTGTATTTCCATGCTTCCTCTTTTTTTGAAGGGAAACCTTTGTTTTCGAAATTTTTTATGGCGTGATTTCGAACTTCGTGCAAATCTTCATTGTCTTTGATTTTTTCTTCAAAGGCCATGAAAGAAGCTAACATTTTTTCTTTCAACTCCATACTATACGGTTTGCTCTTGTTTAATCCAATCGTATCCTTTTTCTTCAAGCTCTAAAGCTAAATCAGCTCCACCCGTTTTTACGATTTTCCCGTCCATTAAAACGTGAACGAAATCTGGAACGATATAGTCTAACAAACGTTGGTAGTGCGTAATTACTAATACCGCGTTGTTTTCGTTTTTCAATTTGTTTACACCGTTAGCTACAATTCGTAACGCATCGATATCTAAACCTGAATCGGTTTCGTCCAAAATAGCAATTTTTGGTTCTAACATTGCCATTTGGAAAATCTCGTTACGTTTCTTTTCACCACCTGAAAAACCTTCGTTTAGAGAACGTGACAAGAATTTTCTGTCCATTTCTAACAATTCTGATTTCTCACGGATTTTCTTTAGCATTTCATTCGCTGGCATTTCTTCTTCACCATTCGCTTTACGCTTTTCGTTGATAGCTGTTTTGATGAAATTCGTTACCGAAACTCCTGGAATTTCCACTGGATATTGGAACGATAAGAACACGCCTTTGTGCGCTCTTTCTTCTGGAGCTAATTCTGAAATTTCTTCTCCATCTAAAAAGATTTCCCCTTCCGTTACTTCGTAATTTTCGTTTCCTGCAATGATAGAAGATAAAGTTGATTTTCCGGCACCGTTTGGTCCCATAATCGCATGCACTTCTCCTGCTTTAATTTCAAGGTTGATTCCTTTTAATATGTCTTTGTCTTCTACCGAAGCGTGTAAGTTTTTTATCTGTAACATTTTGTAAATGTGTTATATATTCTAATTTATGATTGATTATCCTACTGAACCTTCTAACGAAATTTCCAATAATTTCTGAGCTTCCACTGCGAATTCCATTGGTAATTTGTTCAACACTTCTCTACTGAAACCGTTTACGATTAAAGCAATAGCTTTTTCGGTTGGAATTCCGCGTTGGTTACAATAGAACACTTGATCTTCTCCAATTTTTGAAGTCGTAGCTTCGTGTTCGATTTTTGCCGAAGCATTTTTACTTTCGATATAAGGGAACGTGTGTGCGCCACAATTGTTACCCATCAATAACGAATCACATTGTGAGAAATTACGAGCGTTTTCTGCTCTTGCTCCAATTTGCACTAATCCTCTATAACTGTTTTGTGATTTTCCAGCTGAAATTCCTTTTGAGATAATGGTTGACTTGGTGTTTTTTCCCAAATGAATCATCTTTGTTCCCGTATCCGCTTGTTGGAAATTATTTGTAACGGCAATTGAGTAAAACTCTCCGATTGAATTATCGCCTTTCAAAACACATGAAGGATATTTCCAAGTTACAGCCGAACCCGTTTCTACTTGCGTCCAAGAAATTTTCGCATTTTTCTCACACAAACCTCTTTTGGTAACGAAGTTAAAAACTCCACCTTTTCCTTCCTTGTTTCCAGGATACCAGTTTTGAACGGTTGAATATTTGATTTCAGCTCCGTCCATTGCAATTAATTCTACAACAGCAGCGTGTAATTGATTTTCATCACGACTTGGAGCGGTACATCCTTCTAAATAAGAAACATAACTCTCTTCATCAGCAACCAATAATGTTCTTTCAAACTGACCTGTTCCTCCTTGATTGATACGGAAATACGTTGATAATTCCATTGGACAACGAACGCCTTTTGGAATGTAACAGAAACTTCCATCAGAGAAAACAGCCGAATTTAAAGCAGCATAAAAATTATCTTTCATCGGAACAACCGTTCCTAAATGTTTACGAACTAATTCTGGATGTTCTTTAATCGCTTCCGAAATCGAACAGAAAATAATGCCTTTTTCGTTTAATGTTTTCTTGAAAGTCGTTGCTACAGAAACTGAATCTACCACAATATCAATCGCCACGTTATTCATTTTCTTTTGCTCATCAACCGAAATTCCTAACTTTTTGTACATGGCCAAAAGTTCAGGATCAACGTCTTCTAATTTTTTATTCGGATCGGCTTTTTTAGGGGCTGAATAATACGAAATCGCTTGAAAATCGGGTTTTTCGTAATTTACGTTTGCCCATTCTGGTTCTTCCATTTCTTGCCAAGCGCGAAAAGCTTCCAAACGCCATTCAGTCATCCATTCTGGCTCTTCCTTT
>NZ_JAIWOF010000005.1 GCF_020217025.1 Flavobacterium sp.
TCTTCCACATCAATTTCAATAAACTCGTCGATTCCTTTTACTAACGAATGCGTTAATCGCTCTTGAACCGAACCGTTTCGCCATTCGGCAATAGCTTTTTCATTCGATTTTATGTCACCTTTGAAACTTTCCGCTAATTCTAACAAACGTTCGGTAGCATCTTCTCTTCTATTTAGCAAAACATCTTCCACATGTTCCAATAAAACGGGGTCAATTTCATCGTAAATCTCTAACATTTCTGGATTTACAATTCCCATCGTCATTCCGTTTTGAATCGCATGATACAAAAATGCTGAATGCATTGCTTCACGCACTTTATCATTACCACGGAAAGAAAAAGAAACATTACTAACTCCGCCCGAGACATTTGCATAAGGAAGATTTTCGCGAATCCATTTGGTTGCTCGGAAGAAATCTAAAGCATTTAATTTATGCTCTTCCATTCCGGTTGCGACTGGAAAAATATTAGGATCAAAAATGATGTCTTCAGCTGGAAAACCAACTTTTTCAACTAATATATCGTAACTTCTTTTACAGATTTCGATACGTCTTTCGTAAGTATCCGCTTGACCATTTTCATCAAAAGCCATTACAATTACAGCAGCTCCGTATCGTTTGATTAATTTAGCATGATGAATAAAAGTAGCTTCTCCTTCTTTTAAAGAAATCGAATTCACCACACCTTTTCCTTGAATCACTTTTAACCCAGCTTCAATGATTTCCCATTTGGAAGAATCAATCATTACTGGTACTCGGGCAATATCGGGTTCGGCCGCGATTAGATTTAGGAATTTAGTCATCGCATAAACGCCATCTAACATTCCTTCATCCATATTGACATCGATGATTTGCGCGCCACCTTCTACTTGAGCACGTGCAATTTCTAAAGCTTCATCGTATTTTTCTTCTTTAATTAATCGAAGAAATTTTCTAGAACCAGTTACGTTTGTTCGTTCTCCAACATTTACAAAATTGGTTTCTGGAGTTACAATCAAAGGTTCTAAACCTGATAATTTTAAATATTTATCGGAATTATAACTCATTACTTATTCTTTTATAATGTTTCGCAACATCTTTCCAAAAGGTTTTACTGTTGCTCACGTATTGGCAAACCCAACATCGTTGCGACTGTAAAAATGTTTCGAATTGTATTTTTATAAAATTATTTTTCATTGTATTTCTTTGCTTAAACCAAAACACTTTCTCTTGGCTTGAATTCATTTGCTACCTCCGCAATTAATTTGATGTGTTCTGGCGTTGTTCCGCAACATCCACCGATGATATTCACTAAATTTTCTTGTAAATATTCGCGAATTAATTGTTGCATTTCTTCAGGCGTTTGGTCGTATTGTCCGAAGGCATTGGGTAAACCTGCATTGGGATGCGCCGAAATATTTAATGAGGTGTTATTTCCTAATCGTTTCAAATATGGTTTCAATTGGTCAGCTCCCAAAGCGCAATTAAATCCAACGCTCAACAAAGGAATATGCAAAATTGAAATCAAAAAAGCTTCCACTGTTTGACCCGATAATGTTCTTCCAGAAGCATCGGTAATTGTACCTGAAACCATTACTGGAATATCTATATTGCGTTCCTCTTTCACTTCTTCAATCGCGAACAAAGCGGCTTTTGCATTTAACGTATCGAAAATAGTTTCTACCAAAAGTAAATCGCTACCGCCGTCAATTAACGCTTCGACTTGTTGTTTGTAGGCGATTTTTAGGTCGTCGAAATTCACAGCTCGAAATCCTGGGTCATTTACATCAGGCGACATCGATGCTGTTCGGTTTGTTGGACCAATGGAACCTGCTACAAATCTTGGTTTATCGGTAAATTCATCCGCAACTTCACGAGCGATTTTTGCGGATTGAAAATTCAACTCAAAGACCAAATCTTCCATGTGATAATCCGCCATTCCGATAGTCGTTCCCGAAAAAGTATTGGTTTCTACAATATCAGCACCTGCTTCAAAATAAGCGCGATGTACCGATTTTACTGCTTCGGGTTGGGTGATGGAAAGTAAATCGTTATTTCCTTTTAATGGATGTGGAAAATCTTTGAAACGTTCGCCTCTAAAATCTTCTTCTTCAAATTTATAACGTTGTAACATCGTTCCCATCGCTCCATCGAGCACGAGAATTCGTTTTTTGATTTCTTCTTGAATTTTTGACATATTATCTTTTAACCGCAAAGCTCGCAAAGGATTTTCGCAAGGTTTGCAATGCTTTACTTTATTTAATATGTTATCAAGAAATTGGAGAAAATTTCCTTGGGTTATCTGCTTCCGATAAATCGGAATAGAATGTAGCACCTTCTACAAGTGTAGGGTTGCTAAGCTTTCATAGGGTCTATTCCCTCCAGCTTTCGTGATAACAAACACTATGTTTATGAACACCGCAAATGTAGTGACAAAATTGAAATAATGAAATATTTTCTAAAATTTCATTAAAAAAAGATTATTTATAGATTTATATTCTAAATTAATTATTTTAAACAGAATATAAATCTATAAAATATTTTAAAAACTTTTATTCTAACGCTTGTTTTAAGTCATTAATTACATCTTGAACCGTTTCCAAACCAACAGAAACGCGCACCAAACCATCTGTAATACTTACAGCTAAACGTTCTTCTTCAGTTAATTTGCTGTGAGTTGTGGAAGCTGGATGAGTTACAATCGAACGCGTATCACCTAAATTAGCAGATAACGAACATAGTTTGATTTTATCCAAAAACTTTCTTCCCGATTCAATTCCGCCTTTGATTTCGAAAGCTACGATGTTTCCAGCTAATTTCATTTGCTTTTTAGCGACTTCATATTGTGGATGCGATTTCAAAAATGGGTATTTCACAGAAGCTACATTCGGATGATTTTCTAAAAATTCAGCGACTTTTAAAGCGTTTTCGCAATGTTTTTCGATACGAACTGGCAACGTTTCCAAACTTTTGGACAACACCCAAGCATTGAAAGGCGACAAAGCGGGTCCAGTATTTCGGGAAAACAAATAAATTTCGCGAATTAAATCCGAACGACCAACAGTTACTCCACCTAAAACACGCCCTTGACCATCGATTAATTTAGTTGCGGAATGAATCACTAAATCAGCACCGAATTGAATTGGGTTTTGAATATAAGGCGTTGCAAAACAGTTATCGATGATTAAAATTAAGTTGTGTTTTTTGGCAATTTTCCCCAACAATTCTAAATCTAAAATATCAACCGCTGGATTAGTTGGAGATTCTGCGTAAAGAATTTTTGTATTTGGTTGGATGAAATTTTCAATCGTTTCTGGTTTATTTACATCGAAGTAACTCGTCGTGATATTCCATTTAGGAAAATATTTGGTAAATAACGTATGCGTCGAACCAAACACACTACTCGCTGAAACGATATGATCACCTGAATTCAATAAAGCAGCAAAAGTAGAGTACACCGCTGCCATTCCTGTTGCGAAAGCGTAGCCATCTTCTGCTCCTTCCATTTGACAAATTTTTTCAACAAATTCGGATGTATTGGGATTGGAAAATCGGCTGTAAATATTGCGTTCTTTTTCTTCCGCAAATGAAGCGCGCATGTCTTCGGCATCTTCAAAAATAAAACTCGAAGTTAAATATAACGGAACGGAATGTTCTAAATATTGTGTGCGCTCTAATTGCGTTCTGATGGCTTGGGTTTCTAATCCTAAATTTTGATTGCTCATGCTTTGTTTGTTGAATTGTTTAATCGTTGAACTGATAAAGTGTAAAACCTACAAGAATTTTTACATCTTGCAGGTTTTGAGTTTGAGTGGTTATAATTTTTTTTCGGATAAGCGTAAAATATCGCCAAAAACACCTCTTGCAGTAACAGATGCTCCTGCTCCAGCGCCTTGAATTACTATAGGTTGCTCTCCGTACGATTCCGTGTAAATTTCAAAAATAGAATCCGAACCTTTTAAGGAACCTAAAGCTGAGTTGGCTGGAACCGAAATTAATTTTACTTCTAACTTTCCTTTGTCCTGTTGTAAATCGCCAGATAATTCACCGATGTATCGCAATACTTCATTTGGACCTTGAGCGTCTTTGATGTTTTGGTAAATTCCATCTAATTCGGATAAGCGTTTTAGAAAATCAGTTGCACTTCCTTCGCGTAAGACTTCTGGAATTAAGTTTTGAATTTGGATTTCTTCGAACTCGTTTTGCAAATCTAATTCGCGTGCTAAGATTAACAATTTTCGACCCACATCGTTTCCGTTTAAATCTTCTCTTGGGTCGGGTTCAGTGAAACCTTTATCAATTGCTTCTTGTAAAACTTCGCTGAATTTTTTGTCTTCTATCGAAAAATTATTGAATAAATAACTCAAAGTTCCAGAGAAAACACCTTTTATTTTGGTGATGTTCTCACCTGACAAATGCAGTAATTTAATTGTATCAATTAACGGCAAACCTGCACCAACATTTGTTTCATACAAGTATTCTTTTTGGCTGTCTTTTAAGACTTTTCGCAGTTTTTTGTAGAAATCAAAACTTACGGTATTCGCGACTTTATTAGAAGAAATCAAATCGAAACTATTTTCAGCTAACGAAATGTAATTTTCAATGAAAGCCGCACTTGCGGTGTTGTCAATTGCAATTAAATTTTCTAAATGGTGTTCTTTGGCGTACCCGATAATATCTTCTACTTTGTAATCTTGGCCTTTGTCTTCTAAAGTTGCTTTCCAATTTTCGCTAATTCCAAATTTATTCAACAAGACTTTCTTTGAATTCGCAATCGCAAATACATTTAGCTTGATTCCTTTTCGTTTTTCGATATTTTTTGCCGATTCTAAAATTTGAGAAATCAAAGTTCCGCCAACCGTTCCGTGACCGAAAATAGCAATGTTGATTTTTTTCGCTACTCCAAAAATTTCACCGTGAATCACATTTAATGCGCGTTTGAATTCATCTTGACTAATCACCAAACTGATGTTTCTTCCCGTAACGGTATTATTCAACAAAATTGGCGTGATCTTATTTCGAATTAAAGCCGTGTATGGTTTGTGGAAATTCGTTAAATCTTGTCCGATAATCGAAATCACCGCTATGTTATCGTTTACTGAAATTTTATTGACATCTTTTGTGTAAAAATCGGTTTCAAACTCTTTTTCTAAACCAACCAAAGCCTTTGATGCTTTATCGGAATTTACCACCAAACCAATTCCTCTTTCCGAAGAACCTTGTGAAATGATGCTTACGCTAATGTCGTTTTCAGCCATTACTCGGAAAATTCGTGCATCAACACCTATTTTTCCTAATAAACCTCTTCCTTCTAAATTTATCAACGACACATTGGTTAAAACCGAAAGCGATTTGATGCCTTCATTGGTTTGTTCCGAAGTAATTAATGTTCCATCATTTTCTGGATTAAACGTGTTTAAAATTCGTAACGGAATATTTTTTTCTACTAAAGGAATAATCGTTTTGGCATGTAAAATTTGCGCTCCAAAGTTTGCTAGTTCATTTGCTTCGTTGAATGATAAACGTTCGATTTTTTTTGCATCTGCAACTAAATCAGGGTTTGCTGTGAAAATTCCGTCAACGTGTGTGTAATTTTGAAATTCTTCGGCGTTTAGATAATTCGCTAATAAGGAAGCCGTGTAATTACTTCCATTTCTCCCTAAAGTCGTGGTTTCGTTGTGTAAAGTTGAACCAATAAAACCCGTTACGACATTGACTTTATCTGTATTTTTTTCGAAATAATCTAACACATTTCGTTTTGAAACAGCGTCAATTGGTTGGGCATTACCGAAATTTAAATCTGTTCTTATTAATTGACGAGAATCTGTGAATTGTGCCTTGATGCTGTTTTCGTTTAAAACGTTAGCCACATATTTTGCTGATAAAATTTCGCCATACGCAATAACTTGATCTTTGATTTTCTCACTGTAATCGCCTAAAAGCGAAACGCCTTCTAATAATTTCTGCAAAACCGAGAATTCTTCCTCGAAGATGTTTTCTTTTAATCCTTCTAATTGGTATTTCTTGAATTGCTCAAAATCCGCTTGAAAATTAATGTTGGCTTGTGCTTTTTTTAGTAAAATTACCAATTCATCAGTAGCGTTTCCTCTTGCCGAAACTACGACTGCGATGGGTTCGTTATTGAAATATTTTTGAGCAATCGTTTGAATTACTTTTTGTAATCCTTCTCCGTTTGCTAATGATTTTCCTCCAAATTTTAATATTTTCATTTTAATTAAATATAGGTTTAAGTATGTTGTTTAGTTGTTCAAATTCTATCAAGAACGCATCGTGTCCGTGAATGGATTTGATTTCGTGATAAAATGAATAGTTTTTGTAGTTTTTGACTTCCTGAAAAGCGGTTTTGATTTCGTTTGCCGTAAAAAAATAATCGGTATCCACACTTATTAGATGAATATTCGATGTGATGCTTTTGATGACTTCCGATTGATTTTTGTTTTTAAAAATATCTGTAGTTTTCAATAAATGATTCATGAGTTTGTAAGCCGAAAGTTGAAATCGATTTTGCAATTTTTCTCCGTGATGCAACAACCAACTTTCCACTTGAAACAATCCTTCCGAATTTTGCAATTGGTTATGGAATTTTTCTTGTAATGATTCGGGTGTTCGATACAATAACATGGCGTGAATTCGGGCATCGTGAATTGGGTTTTTGGAATTATTCAGAATTAAATCTTGAATTAATACATTTCCAATCAACCAATCAGAAGCTTTCCAATTGGTTGCTACCGGAATTAAATTCGCAATCGCTTTTGGACGAATCGCCGCCATTTCCCAAGCAATTGCTCCGCCTAAACTTCCACCAATAACAGCAAAAACTTGATTCACTTTAAACGAATCGATTCCTTTCCAAAATAAATTAGCAATATCATAAGTGGTAAAATCTTGATAATTTTCAATCAAATTTTCCGAATCTTGATAGCCGTTTCCAGGAATATTGAAAGCTAAAACTGCATATTTTTTGGTATCAATAATTTTCTCATCTCCAATTAACGATTGCCACCAACCGTTTTCGCCAATAACTTGTGAATTTCCGGTCAAAGCATGATTCACTACCACCAAAGGCGCCGAACCAATCGATTGTCCAAACAATTGATAGGACAAAATCACTTTTGCTTGCACTACTCCATTTTGCAACGGAACATTTTGGAACACTATTTTTTGAATTGTACTCATCTTTCTTTTTAAAAAAAAGACTGCCTTTAGGTAGGTCTATCGGCAGCCTTCAAACAAACAAAAACCTAAACTAAATTTTGAACTGGCAATTTTTCGAAAACACTTTGTAAATCGGTTTTCAAGTCTTCTATATCTTCTAATCCAACGGATAAACGAATTAAATCTTTCGTTACTCCCGTTGTGATTTGTTGTTCTTCTGACAATTGTTGATGCGTTGTACTTGCTGGATGAATAATTAATGATTTTGTATCACCAATATTAGCCAACAATGAGAAAAATTGGGTTTCATCGGCAACTTTTTTAGCAGCTTCGTAACCGCCTTTTAATCCAAAAGTTACGATACCGCTTTGTCCTTCTGGTAAATATTCTTGAGCTAAATCATAATATTTTGACGAAATCAATCCAGGATAATTTACCCATGCCACTTCTGGACGTTTTTGTAACCATTTGGCTAATTCCAAGGCATTTTCACTGTGTTTTTTGATTCGGATAGCCAATGTTTCCAAACCTTGAATAATTTGAAATGCGTTAAACGGACTTAACGAAGCGCCCAAATCCCGTAATCCCTCGATTCTGACTTTTGCGATAAATGATGCAGCACCTAACACTTCATAATATTTTAATCCGTGATACCCTGCTGAAGGTTCTGTGAATTCTGGGAATTTTCCGTTGCTCCAATCGAAATTTCCTGCATCAATGATAACGCCTCCAAGCGAAGTTCCGTTTCCACCGATGTATTTGGTTAGGGAATGAATTACGATGTTGGCTCCGTGTTCGATTGGGTTAAGCAAAAAGGGGGTTGCCACAGTGTTATCCACAATAAAAGGCACTTTGTAGGTTTGTGCGGCTTTTGAAATGGCTTTTAAATCGAGTACATCTAATTTTGGATTTCCTAAACTTTCAGCAAAGAACACTCTTGTATTTTCTTGTGCTGCGTTTAAGAAGTTTTCTGGATTTGATGGATCTACGAATGTTGTAGTGATGCCTAATCTTGGCAAAGTCACGTTTAATAAATTATATGTTCCGCCGTATAAACTATTGGAAGCAACAATATGGTCACCAGCTTTTAATAACGTTAACAAAGCAGTTGAAATGGCTGCAGTTCCTGAAGCGGTTACGACAGCTCCAATTCCGCCTTCTAATTTGGCTAAGCGTTGTTCTAAGATATCGTTTGTTGGATTATTTAATCTTGTGTAAATAAAACCGGCTTCGGCCAAACCAAAAAGATTGGCTGCGTGGTCAGAATTATTGAAAACGTAAGATGTGGTTTGGTAAATTGGAACCGCTCTTGTTCCAGCGTTTTTAGTTGTGTCGTGTCCTGCATGTAAAGCGTTTGTTGCAAATTTATTTGTGCTCATGATATTTTTATTTTTGATGTTATTGTATTTTTTAATGTTTTTGATTTTACTGAGTTTGATTCAGCTACACATTCGACAACATCGTCTTGGATTGTAAATGGCTATTTTCATGTTCTGTTGTGTTTTTTAGAAATAAAAAAACCTCTGCTTTCGACAGAGGTTATATTGAATTAATTTATTTTTAAAATTATGCAATAGGTTTCCTCTGCGGATTGTTCCACATCATCATACACATATTGCACATTGTAAAGTTCATTTTCTATTTCTTTTAGTTTGATAGGGCAAAATTAGATTTATTTTCTAAAATAAAAAAATAAATAGATTATTTTTCTAAATTTTGTTATTTTAATTTAAAAAATTAGATTATTATTCTAAAAACAACGTAAACAACAAAAATAAAATCTAGAATAAACAAAAAAGAGGCAAAAGCCTCTTTTTAAAATCTATTATTTAAAATAAAATTAATTTTTTACAAACTTAGAAGTTCCTTTTCCTTCATTTGTCTCAATTGAAACAAAATAAACACCAGAAGATAAATTTGACACATCAATTGAAGTGCTTGAAGAACTTGTAGACACTACTCTCCCGTTTAAATCTGTAATTGACAAACTATTGATTGTCATTTCATTTTTCACAGAAATATTCAACACATTATTAACCGGATTAGGATAAATCGAAAAATTATTTTTAAAGAAAGAATCAGAACTTAATGGTCTATCTACAGAAAACGAGTCAACTCCAATAAAATCAGAATTTGCTCCTGAAGGCCCTCCACTTGTAACAAAATATCTAAACGCAATTTTGCAACTTGTAGCGGTAGGCAAACCAGAAACCGTGTAAGAGTATTGTGTCCAAACGTTTGGATAACCAGAAGCGATCAATGTTGGATTAACTTCCAGTGCCAAAGTTGTATAATCTCCAACACCTGCTGCTCCAGAAGGATTAGCTGAAGACGCACCATTTGTGCTTATTCTCAATTGTAATCTATCTGCATAAGCTGGCGCACTAACTGTTCTGGTATAAAACGTTAACACATCACCATTTACAAGACTAATTACTGGCGTTATTAACCAATTACTAATAGTGTTAGCGCCAGCAACACTATTAAAGTTACAAGCAATATAAGAATTAGCTACTCCGGCATAGGAATCAAAAGGCCCTCCATTAGCTACTGGATTTCCCTGAAACCAATTTGGATTTGTTCCAACTGGAGTACTTTGATTAGTTGAAGTCCAACCAGCAACAGTAAGTGTTGTAATATTGTCAAAATTTTCTGATAATAAATTTTGCGCTTGAAATGATAGAGAAACTAACAACAAGCCAAGAGAAAGTAATGTTTTTTTCATAAAGTGAATTTAATTGTTATTGATGAAATAAAATTATAGATAACTATCTGATAAAAAATTAATTACCGATAAACTGTCATAAATGTCGACAACAAAACAGTTTTCTTAAAAAAAATAGAATAA
>NZ_JAIWOF010000039.1 GCF_020217025.1 Flavobacterium sp.
TTCTTGGAAATGGCACGAACAATATCTTCATTTAACCCAATTGGAAACGTTTCCGAGTCTAATTCGGTATAAAATCCGTATTCGTATTCTTTATTTTCTAATTCGACTTTTAAGTCGTCTTCTGTATACTTACTCATATTTTTTGATTTATAGAGAGAAACTCTCCCCACATCCACAAGTTCTTTGTGCGTTAGGATTATTAAAAACAAATCCTTTTCCGTTTAAACCTCCTGAAAACTCTAATATAGTTCCTGCCAAGTAAAGAAAACTCTTTTTCTCTACGGCAATTTTTACATTATTATCTTCAAATATTTTATCGTTTTCTCCTATTTCTTTGTCAAATTTTAAATCATAAGACAAACCCGAGCAACCACCACTTTTTACGCCTACTCGCACGTAATCTTTGGCTGCATCAAAACCATCTTCTTGCATCATAGCGATGATTTTTTTACTTGCTGTATCAGATACTTTAATCATATTCTTATTTTGATTTTGTCTAAATTAACCGCAAAGATAAGCCATAAATTGCTTTTTACAAGAATTGCTAACATTTTTATAACTTATAGATTCATAGTTTCTGTTTATAGTATTTTTTGTAATTTGGCTGAAAATTGTTTGACCTATGAAATTACATCCTATTGAAGCGGGAAATTTTAAATTAGACGGTGGTGCTATGTTTGGTGTAGTGCCTAAAACCATTTGGAATAAAACCAATCCAGCCGACGAAAATAACCTTATTGATATTGCAGCTAGATGTCTGTTAATCGAAGATGGAAACCGATTAACTTTGATTGATACCGGAATGGGAAACAAACAATCGGAAAAATTCTTTGGTTATTATTCACTTTGGGGCGACCATTCTTTAGATAAATCATTAAAAAATGCTGGTTTTCATCGCGATGATATTACCGATGTATTTATGACACATTTACATTTCGACCATTGTGGTGGAAGCGTAAATTGGAACAAAGATAAAACCGGTTACGAAGTCGCATTTAAAAATGCCAAATTTTGGACAAATGAAAACCATTGGGAATGGGCAACGAAACCAAACGCGCGTGAAAAAGCTTCTTTTTTACACGAGAATTTATTTCCCATGCAAGAAAGTGGACAATTGCATTTCATTAATCGCCCAGATAGTGATTTTGGGTTTTCAAGTGAATTAGGTTTTGATATATTTTACGCCGATGGACATACCGAAAAACAAATGTTACCTCATATCAATTATAACGGAAAAACGATTGTTTTTTGTGCTGACTTATTAGCAACTGCAGGTCATATTCCGATTCCATATGTTATGGGTTACGACACTAGACCTTTATTAACATTAGACGAAAAAGCAAAATTCATGAACGCTGCGGCTGACAATAATTATTATTTGTTCTTAGAACACGACGCTCATAATGAAATTATCACAGTAGAACGAACTGAAAAAGGAGTTCGTTTAAAAGAAGTTTTCAAATGTGAAGACCTTTTAAAATAATGTTAAAAGGAAACATTATTGTAACAAATACAAAACACATCAGTCCAATAACTGAAAATTAATTAATAGAAAACATGAAGAGAATTTTTAGGCCGCTATATTTAAGTTTAGCTTTTGCATTAGCATTAGCAAGCTGCGGAACTCAGCAAATGGTTTCAACTCCGGTTGAAAATATTGATAACTTACCTTTAAAAACTACTCCTGTTGCGGAAAAAGATTTGCAGCGTTGGAGTCATTTAGACTTAGTAAAAGATACACTTCCAGGAATGAGTGTTGACAAAGCTTACTCGGAACTTTTAAAAGGTAAAAAAGGCAAAAAAGTGATTGTTGGAATTGTAGATTCGGGTGTTGATATCAACCACGAGGATTTAAAAACGGTGATTTGGACCAATCCAAAAGAAATTGCAGGTAACGGAATTGACGATGACAAAAACGGTTATATCGACGATATTCACGGATGGAATTTCTTAGGAAACGCTGTTCACGAACAATTAGAAATGACCCGTATTGTTAAAAAAGGTCCTGGAACTCCAGAATATGACAAGGCAAAAGAAGAATTAGAAGAAGAATTAAAAGGTATTCAGCCTCAAAAACAACAATTAGATTTTATTGTAAATGCCGAAAAAGCTTTAGTCGGCTATTTCAAAAAGAACGATTTTACACTAGAAGAAGTTAAAGCAATTCCTGCAACAGAAACTTCATTATCTCAAGCTAAGGCTATTTTTACACAAGTTTTAAGTAATAGCACAAAAGCGGATTTTGACAAACAAATTGAAGAATTTAAAGATTATATCTACGGACAAGTTAACTACAACTTAAACGTTGATTTTGATGGAAGAAAAATCGTTGGTGACAATCCAGATGATTTAAAAGATACTAAATACGGAAACAACAATGTAGTAGGTCCAGAACCAAAAGAAGCAAAACACGGAACGCACGTAGCTGGAATTGTAGCGCAGGTTAGAGGTAACAATAAAGGCGGTGATGGTGTTACGAATAACGCTCAAATCATGGCATTAAGAGCCGTTCCAAATGGAGACGAATATGATAAAGATATTGCGTTGGCTATTCGCTATGCAGCAGATAATGGTGCGAAAGTAATCAACGGATCTTTTGGAAAATACTATTCACAACACAAAGAATGGGTTATGGATGCTATTAAATATGCTGAATCTAAAGACGTGTTAGTAGTTATCGCTGCTGGAAACGAATCTTATGATTTAGATGTTACGAACAAATATCCAAACGACACTTATGATGGAAGTCCAGAATACGCTAATAACGTATTGATTATTGGAGCCCTTTCTCCAACTTACGGAACTAAAATGGTGGCAAGTTTTTCTAACTACGGAAAAAACAATGTAGATATTTATGCTCCCGGAGATAAAATTTATGCTACTACTCCATTAAATACGTATGAATATTTACAAGGAACTTCAATGGCTTCTCCTAACGTAGCTGGTGTTGCAACATTAATTCGTTCTTACTATCCAAGTTTAACTGCAGTTCAAGTTAAGCAAATCATCATGGAAAGCGGAACACCATTAAAAAACACAGTTACAATTGGTGAAGATAAACATAAAGCAAACTTTGCAGACGCTTCTAAATCTGGAAGAATTGTAAACGCTTACAATGCTTTAGTTTTAGCGGCTAAAATGGCAAAAAAATAATTTGTAAATTCATTTAATCCAAATAATTCCTACAAGGTCGCAAAAGCCTTGTAGGTTTTCTTTTAAAAAGCAACTATGAAAAAATTTCTTTTTTTAAGTCTCTTTCCAATCTTAGCATTGGCACAAAACAATCCAAATCCAGGGTATTGGCAACAACATGTTGACTATAAAATGGAGGTGAATATGGATGTGAAAAAATTCCAATACAAAGGAAAACAGGAAATTGTCTACACGAATAATTCACCTGACACCTTACACAAAGTTTTCTATCATTTGTACAACAACGCCTTTCAACCTGGAAGCGAAATGGATGCGCGACTTCAATCGATTTCCGATCCAGATAAACGAATGGTGAAAACGTTCAAAAAAGAAGGAAAAGAGGTTAAAGAAAGTAGAATTAGTACTTTAAAACCAAATGAAATTGGATATTTAAACATCGCTAATTTTAAACAAGATGGAGTTTCTGTAACCACAAAAGTTGTAGGAACTATTTTAGAAGTTACTTTAGTAAAACCTATTTTACCTAAACAAAAAACAACTCTTTCATTAGATTTTGATGGACAAGTGCCGTTGCAAATTCGTCGTTCGGGAAGAATTTCTGAAGAAGGCGTTGCTTTATCGATGACCCAATGGTATCCAAAATTATGCGAATACGATTTTGAAGGTTGGCATGCAAACCCATATATCGCAAGAGAATTTCATGGAGTTTGGGGAAATTTTGATGTGAAAATTACCATTGATAAAGCTTATACTATTGGTGGAACAGGTTATTTGCAAAACAAAAACGAAATTGGACACGGATATCAAGACGCTGGAGTGCAGGTTGTTCATCCAAAGAAAACCAAAACCTTAACTTGGCATTTTTATGCGCCAAACGTACATGATTTTGCTTGGGGAGCGGATAACGAATTCATCCATGACATGATTTTAGGTCCAAACAATGTGGAATTGCATTTCTTGTACAAAAACAAGAAAGAAAATTTAGAAAATTGGAAAAAAATGCAACCTAAAACGGCTGAATTATTGGCTTTCTTCAATGAAAATGTTGGACCTTATCCCTACAAACAATACTCTGTAATTCAAGGTGGAGATGGCGGAATGGAATATGGCATGTGTACGTTAATCACAGGAAATAGAGCTTTTGGAAGTTTAGTTGGTGTAACCGCTCACGAAATGGCGCATTCTTGGTTCCAATTTGTATTAGCAACTAACGAAACCAAACACGAATGGATGGATGAAGGATTTACTTCATACATTTCTAACTTGGCGATGAACAAGGTATTGCCTCCAAAAAAACCTGAAGTTCCTTATGAAGATGCATATAACAATTACATTTATTTAGCAAAATCAGGTAAAGAACAACCGCTTTCTACACACGCTGACCGTTACGATATCAATATGGCGTACGGAATTTCAGCTTACAGTAAAGGAGAAGTGTTTTTGGTACAATTAGGTTATTTAATTGGGCAAGAGAACCTCAACAAAACCATCAAACGTTATTACAACGATTATAAATTCACGCACCCAACTCCAAACGATATCAAACGTGTGGCAGAAAAAGTTTCTGGTGCTAATTTAGATTGGTATTTGTTAGATTGGACATTAACTACAAATACAATTGATTACAGCATTAAAGAAGTTTCGGAAGCTAATGCTGCTAATACAAAAGTAGTTTTTGAAAGAAAAGGAAGAATGCCAATGCCTTTAGATGTTATGGTAGAATATACCGATGGAACTAAAGAATTCTTCTACATTCCAAATACGTTAATGCGTTGGGAAAAACCAAATCCGTATGCTGGAATTAAAGGAAATGTATTAAAAGGTTGGGATTGGGCTTACCCTACTTTCACTTTTGAAATTGCAAAACCAAAAGATAAAATCAAATCGATCACCATTGACCCAGAAAACATCATGGCAGATGTGAATAAAGAAGATAATATCTTTCCAAAAAAATAAAATTGAAAAGCGGCTTTCGAGTCGCTTTTTTTGTGCTTATTTTCAATTTGTAAGATGACAAATATCATGATTTACGTGTTTGTTCTTTCGTAATTTTAATGTGCTAAAAATGCAGTTAAAATTAGTTATTCATTTAAACACATAAAGTCATGAGCATTGCAACCAAAGACATTAGAAACGTGGTATTTCTTGGGCATTCAGGATCAGGAAAGACCACTTTTATCGAGACCATGTTATTTGAAAGTGGCGCAATTCCACGTCGTGGTTCGGTAGAAAATCACAATACCATTTCGGATTTTACCGATTTAGAACACGAAAGAGAAAATACCTTATACAGCCACTTAATGCACGTTAAATGGCACAACAACAAAATCAACATCATTGACACTCCGGGTTTCGACGATTTTATTGGCGAAGTGGTTTCTTCCCTTAAAGTTTCTGATACCGCAGTCATACTTTTAAATGCGGCTTCTGGAGTAGAAGTAGGAACAGAAATTGTTTGGGAATACGTTCAAAACTATCAAACATCTGCTTTTTTTGTCATCAACCAAATGGATCAACCTAAAGCAGATTTCGAAACTACTTTAGAACAAGCCATAAATCGCTTCGGAAATAAAGTAATTCCGATTCAATATCCATACAATTCAGGTGAAAAATTCAATAGTATTATCGATGTACTTCGTATGACGATGTATGTTTTTCCAGAAAATGGTGAAAGGCCAGAAAAAATGCCTATTCCGGAATCGGAATTAGAAAAAGCAAATGCACTTCATAATACATTAATAGAAGCTGCAGCGGAAAACGAAGAAGGTTTAATGGAAAAATACTTCGAAAAAGGCTATTTAGACGAAACTGAATTAGCAAAAGGATTAACCATTGCGCTTGCTAACCAACAAATATTTCCTGTTTTCTGTGCTTCGGGATTAAAAGATATGGGAAGTGGAAGAATCATGGGATTCATTGATGATATTGCACCATCTCCAGCCGACAGACCAGCGAAAAAATTAGAAAATGGTGGTGAGTTAAAATGCGATGCTTCAGACAAAACTACTATTTTCATTTACAAAACACTTTCAGAACCGCAAGTGGGAATGGTTTCCTATTTCAAAGTGCTTTCGGGTGAATTGAATGCTGGTGATGAATTGGTAAACGCCGATAACGGAGAAACTGAACGCTTAACGCAATTATTCGTTGCAGAAGGAAAACAAAGAACTTCAGTTGACAAATTAGTTGCTGGTGACTTAGGAGTTACCGTTCGATTAAAATACGGACATTCCAACAATACGTTGAATACTAAAGGTGTAGAAAGAAAAGTCAGAAAAATGCAATTTCCAGAAAGTCGTATCAGAAAAGCGGTTACAACTGCCAATCTAGCCGATATGGAAAAAATGATTAAAGCGCTACATCAAATCGAAGAAGAAGATTTGACTTTCAAAGTAGAGCAATCTTCGGAATTAAAACAAACCATCGTTAATGGTCAAGGGCAATTGCATTTGGATTTAATCAAACATCGTATCGAAAGTGAAAACAACATCGAAATCCTCTTTGAAGAACCAAAAGTTCCATATCGCGAAACCATAACTAAAGCAGCTAAAGCCGAATACCGTCATAAAAAACAAAGTGGTGGCGCTGGACAATTTGGGGAAGTACATTTAACCATCGAGCCTTATTACGATGATATGCCAGAACCACAAGGCGTAAACGTTCGCAACAAAGAAATTGAGGAATTACCTTGGGGTGGAAAATTCGCATTCTACTGGTGTATTGTGGGTGGAGCTATCGACAATCGTTATGCAACTGCAATCAAAAAAGGAATCATGCAATCTATGACCGAAGGTCCGTTAACAGGTTCTAATTGTCAAAACATTCGCGTTTGTATTTACGATGGTAAAATGCATGCGGTAGATAGTAATGATATTTCGTTCCAATTGGCCGCTTCTCATGCATTTAAAGAAGCCTTTAACGAAGCAAGACCTCAACTTTTAGAACCTTATTATCAGCTTGAAGTGCTTTGTGAAGATGCTTACACCGGCGACGTCATGGGCGATTTACAAACCCGAAGAGCCATTATTCAAGGCATGGATACGGATGGTCATTATCAAAAAATTATTTCCGAAGTGCCACTAGCCGAACTTAAAGATTACGGTTCTACACTTCGTTCATTAACGCAAGGAAAAGCAAAATTCAAGTTGGAATTTAGTTCTTATCAACTAGTTCCTGCTCATGTTCAGGAAAGTTTAGTTATAAGCAATGCGGTTTTATCTGAATAATGAATGAATTTTGATTTTAGAAAAGCTTCTTCAAATTGAGGAAGCTTTTTTTATGCTTATTTTTGTCGGATTGAAAATAAAATGACAAAACAAAAAATATACTATTGATTATTAGTAATTTAGTATAAAATTAAACGATGGAAATCTTAGATAAAAATAAAACGGTATCCCAATTAACAATACTATACATTTTAGTGGTTGTTGCCTTTTCATTTTTAAATCTGAAATCATTTCCCGTTCTTGAATTCCTTTTAGGTAGTATCCGAATTCCGATACTTATTTTGATGTATTATCTTGCTTCCAAAATCAAAAGTACACTCTATTTTAGTGCTTTAATTTTGTTCTTTTTTGCCTATTTATTCTTTAGAGAAAACACCACATTTTTTAATTTTATTGGAGCAATCATTTCACTTGCTTATCGGATTTTAATTTTTATCATCGTTTATAAAAGTATCGAAAATAAAAATTGGTTGGCGATTGTTTTGGCTTCCATTCCTTTCTTTTTTATCTATTTATACGCGTTACTTTTAATAGAAAAAGAAGTGAAAATGGATTTTTATCCATGGGTTGTAAATGGATTTTTAACTTCTTTCATTGGCGGAATGGCTACTTTTAATTTCCTTTTCCAAGACAAGAAACGATTGTATTGGTTGATTATTAGTGCGATTTTATTTGTGATTCAAATTGGCGTATTTTTAATCAATAAATATTACTTTCCAGATGAAATTTTAAGAATGTTAACCATCATTTTATTCGGAATTTCCAACTTCACTTTTTACAAATTTGTGCTACTGCAAGAAGAATTAAAACTTAAATACGCATCTTAATTTAAAGTTTTCTAACTTTGCTTCATGAAATTTACTTATCCCAAACACGAAAAATTAAAAAGCAAAACTACGATTGACTTGTTGTTTTCGGAAGGTAAATCAGTTTCAAAATATCCGTTGCGTTTGGTTTATGTTGAAAATACGGAACCTAATGCGGAACTGATTAAAATGGGTGTTTCCGTTTCTAAAAAATATTTCAAAAAAGCAGTCGACCGTAATTATTTTAAGCGTGTTTTGCGTGAAACGTATCGTCTTAATAAGCATCTTTTGATTGATAATTTAGAAAAGCCACATGCTTTTATGTTTTTTTATCAGAGCAAAGAGCGACTTTCTTATCAAGAAATTGAAGAGAAAACCATTCAACTTTTTCAAAAATTCAACGAAAGGCAGAAGTAAATTGCACTTTTGGTTTAATTTTTGCTCAAGATTCTTTACTTTCGTAAACTAGTACAATTCAAGACTTCAACATGAAAAAATATTTCAAAGGAAAAATAATCATTCCTGTTCTGGCAGCGGTTTTTTTATTTGTGGGCGTTAGTTTCAAGAACGACTTTTTTGAAATTGCCAAACAAATTGAAATCTTCACCGGACTTTTTAAAACCGTTAACCAAAATTACGTGGATGAAACCAATCCAGGTGAAATGATGGATAACGCCATAAAAAGCATGTTGAAAGAATTGGATCCGTATACGGTATTCTTTAACGAACAAGACGTTTTAAAATTCAAAATCAACAATACAGGCGAGTACACAGGCATTGGTGCCATGGTACAACGCAAAGAAGGAAAAGTTTTTCTAAAAGAAATTTATAAAGGATTTCCAGCCGATAAAGCCGGATTGAAAGCAGGTGATGAGGTAATTCAAATTGGAGATATTAGCTTAAAAGAATACAAAGAAGATGCTTCGCAATTGTTTCGTGGTGCTAAAAACACCAAAGTTGAAATTCAATATATTCGCCAAGGAAAAACCCAAAATGCAACGATTGTTTTAGACGATGTTGAAATTAAAGCCGTTCCCTTTTTCTCGCTTTTAAAAGACAATACGGGTTATATTGTTTTAACGAAATTTACAGAAAAATCAAGCTCTGAAACCAAAGCGGCTTTATTAGAATTAAAAAAACAAGGCGCTACCAAAATCATTTTAGATTTAAGAGGAAATCCAGGTGGTTTATTGCACGAAGCGGTTAATATTTGCAATCTTTTTGTACCGAAAAACGAATTGATTGTAACCACAAAATCGAAAAATCCAAAACACAATTTAGAATATAGAACAAAAAACGAAGCTATCGATTTAGAAATTCCGATTGCGGTTATTGTAGATGGAAAAAGTGCTTCGGCTTCTGAAATTGTAGCGGGTGCGATCCAAGATTTGGATAGAGGTGTGATTTTAGGAACGAGAAGTTTTGGAAAAGGATTGGTACAACGTCCGTTAGATTTGTCTTATGGAACGCAAGTAAAAGTTACGATTTCAAGATATTACACCCCTTCGGGAAGATGTATTCAAGCTTTGGATTATTCGAAAAAAGACGCAAACGGAAAAGCTGTCAAAAAATCTCAAGACGAATTCAATGCTTTTAAAACCAAAGCAGGAAGAACCGTTTATGATGGTGGCGGTGTTTTGCCTGACGTCGAAATCGAAGAAACCAAAACAGCAACAATAACTGAGGCTGTTGTTAAATCGGATGCTGTTTTCAACTTTGCAACGCAGTGGTATTTTAAAAACCCAACCGTTTCAGGAATTCCAACCATAACCGACTCGGATTATGCTGCTTTTAAAGCTTTTTTAAAGCAAGAGA
>NZ_JAIWOF010000040.1 GCF_020217025.1 Flavobacterium sp.
AAATCACTCTAGATACCGAAACCAACAAAGCACTTAAAAACGTGCTTGAAACGGCTAAAAAAGAAAAAATGGATACTCAAATTGCCGCAGAATACAAGCAATTGGAGTTGGCAATTGAAAAAAATCAAGAATTAGAATTGGATAAAAATAAAAATCAAATCAAAAAACTAATTCAAGAAGAATTAATAACACGTTACCAATACCGCGAAGGATTGTATCAATTTTATACCAAGGAAAATTTAGAAATTGAAAAAGCCATTGCTTTATTAAACAATCAAAACCAATACAAATCGATATTAAAAAAATAAGATGACACGTTTATTTTCCCTACTTTTTTTGCTTTTTTCATTAGTAACCTTTGCTCAAGAAGACGAGGAAGTACACTCAATATTCTTTGAATTTGACAAATACAACTTAAAAGAAGAGCAAGCGAATGCCGTGGTAGCTTTTGTAAGCAAAATTGACACTTCTCGTATCGAATCCGTTCAAATTTTTGGCTATTGCGATGATCGTGGAAAAGATGCTTACAATTATACTTTGTCTACCAACCGAGCAAATACAGTAAAAAACAAGTTGATTGAAAGAGGTATTAAAAGTAAAATTATCATTACGCTTGAAGGAAAAGGTAGAATCATGCTTGATGAAGATATGCAAACGAATGTTCCAGAAGCGCGTTCCAAAAACCGAAGAGTAGACGTAGTTGTCAATTTTAAACCAATCGTAATTGAAGATTTCAAAATTCCCGGTGTTTATAGTACGATTAAAAAAGATAGAATTGTAGGTGATAGAATTTATTTAGACCACGTTTTATTTGAAAGAGGCAGTAGCCAATTAACCTACAAAGCCAAGAAAGAATTAGACCGAATTGCCTTAGAATTACACAAATACAAAAACATTCATTTCGAAATTCAAGGGCATGTTTGTTGCACACCAACGTTCCAAAAAGAAGCTGTTGATCGCGACACCAAAAAACGTGAATTATCTACCAATCGTGCTAAACGAGTATATAATTACTTTTTGATGAAACGCATCAGTAAAACCCGTATGACGTATAAAGGATATGGAAATACACAATCCTTAAAAAAAGGTAGTACTTTAGACCGAAGAGTAGAGCTTCTTATTACTAAAAATGATGTGGTTCCTGTAGAGCAACCGAAGAAGTAGTTATTTTTTCATCTGAATATGCGGAATATCGTCCTCTAAGTACATTTCGCTAGTTTGGATAAATCCGTGTGATTCGTAGAATTTTTTCAGATATTCTTGAGCAGAAATGGTAATCGCTGTTTCGTTGAAATTTTCTTTTATAGCTTCAATAGAAACACGCATTAAATCGTGACCGAATTTCTTATCGCGGTATTTTGGGCTTACCACAACTCTTCCTATCGAAGTTTCCTCAAAATAATATCCTTTGTTGAACAAACGGGAATATGCAGCCAAATCTCCGTTATAATACCCTAAAACGTGAAGTGCTTTCTCGTCTTTTCCATCAACATCTTGATAAACGCAATTTTGCTCCACTACAAACACTTCTGAGCGAAGTTGAAGCAAACAATATAGTTCAGCCGTAGAAAGTTCGTTAAATCGCTTTATTTTGAATGTTATCATTGGGTAACAAGGAAAAAGAAAAAGGGTAAAAGGTCATGATATTGGTTTTAACCCAACACCCTTAACCTTGTACCCTTCGTCTAGAATTATTTTAAAAACTTAACTGATTGAATAATGGCTTCCAATTCAAAAACCAGATCACGTTTCGATTTTGACGGATTATAAGTGAATCCTTCCAAAATTAAATAGCGATTGTTTTTTTGATCTTTAATAGCATAATTAACAAAAGGTCCCGCCATGAAATCGTTTTTCAACTCCCAAGTTCCTTTGGTTAAATAGGTTTTTTTACCTGCAACTGTAACGTCAAACAAATAAGGAGCATAAGCTGCTTCCGTAATCATCCAAGTATTGGGTAATGTACCGTGAATATTTGCTTGTCCAATTTCATCTCGCATTACAGTAATATTGGCAATGATATTGTTATCTTTTTCAACTTTTTCAATTGGAACTTGATAAATTAAAATACTGTTATAACCTGATTTAAATTCTTTTCGTAACCAAATAAAATTGTCTTTGACCATATCATATTTATAACCAAAACCAATTTGCAAGCTAACACCAAACATTTTCTGAACTTGAGCATCTGAAACCAATGATTTTTTCATTCGAATTTGATTCTCAGTAACCTCAGCAGCTTTAATGGTTTTAATAATTTCAGCTGATTTTTCTTCTAGAACATTTAATACATCTTCCGTATCTGTACCAGAAATAAAAAATACATTTTGTGGTTTAGCAAATTTATTAGTGTTCGAAGCAAATCCGGCTTCTTTTCCTTTTTTTACAATAATAATATTGCGGCTCTTACGAACGAATCCTTCAAAAACTTTTGTTGGATATTGATTTAAAGTAAACAACGGCTCTTCTTGCGGTAAACCATCTACTGGAGCAGCAAATTTTTTACGAATACTATCTCCAATTTCTCCATTCCACAAATTGTCATCAATAATAATAGAAACATTATTGATTTTTCCGTTAGATTCTGATAAAATGGCTTGTGTTTCTTCTTTAGAAGTTTCTTTACAAGACAAAAACGATAGGGCAACAAAAGTTAAAACTGCTAATTTTTTCATGGGGTAGAACAATTTATTATCCGTTAATTTTTAATTTCATTCCGGGTTGAATATTGTCACCGCTAATATCGTTCCATTTTTTTATATCATCAATGGAAACACCTGGAAACTGTTTTGAAATCGAGAACAACGAATCACCGCTTTTAACCGTATAAGTCCCGTCATTATTGGACTTAGACTCGGTTTTAGCAATTACTTTTTTGTCGGAATAAATTTTTAATTTTTTTCCTGCCTGAATGGTATTTCCTTTTATACTGTTCCATTTTTTAAGTTCGGAAATAGAAACATTGTATTTATCGGCAATCTTACCCAAGCTTTCACCACTTTTAATCGTGTGAAAATGTGTTTTTCGTTCAAATTTAGGCTTGCTAACATAAGCTGAATCTGTTGAAGAAGAAACGGAATCTCTTGAAGTAGAAGTTATGTAATTTGTTTTTTCTTTATCTGTTTCTAAATAATTCAAATAAGCGTAAATTTTCTCTTCGTTAGAAACAAATAAACCCATTTTATTTTTTGGCAAACGCAAATAATGAGGTTCATCTGCTTCAAATGGAACTACTTTTAATTTATATATTGGATTCAAGAATTCCAATTGATCCATTGGGATATCTAATAATTCCGAAATTTGTTTGAACGACATTTGTTTTTTCACCATAATCGTATCGGTTTCAAAATACGTTATTGGGGCTTTTTTAGGAACAATACCGTGCTCTTTTTTGAATTCGTAAATGTAAAAAGTAGCTAAAAAGGCAGGAACATAATTCGCCGTTTCTTTTGGAAGATTTTTACGAATGTTCCAATAATTTTGACTTCCACCCGAACGACGAATTGCTTTTGAAACATTTCCTGGTCCGCAATTGTACGCTGCTAAAACCATACTCCAATCACCGAAAATTCCGTATAAACTTGATAAATATTGGCAAGCGGCTTCGGTAGCTTTTAATGGATCATAGCGTTCATCTACATATGAAGACACTTCCAAATTATACTGTTTTCCTGTTGGATACATAAATTGCCACAAACCAGATGCTCCAACACGAGATTTCGCTCTAGGATTTAATGCTGATTCCACAATAGCTAAATATTTCAATTCTAACGGAATGTTGTATTTTGCTAAATGCTCTTCAAACATTGGGAAATAATATTCTGAAATCGCCATTAAACGTTCAAATGCTTTCGTACGATTCTTTAAAAAGGCTTTAATCGTATTTTCTAAAGCTGGATGATACTCGATATTAAAAGGCGATTTTGCATCCATTTTGGCTAATCGTTTTTTCAATAATTCGCTAGATAAATCATAACTTACCTCTGAATCAATATCAAAAGAAACGATGTCGGAAAACATATTTTCAGACAGTTCAGCACTAGCTAATTCGGAAATCCATCGTTCATCAATGCAATTACTGGTACTGTGATTTACAAACGTTGTCTTCAATGAATCCAAGTAGGACATTTTAGGCAACGGTAGTAAACTTTCTTTTTCCACTGATTCCTGCGCAAAGCTAAAAAGCGACAGAAAAAGGGATGTTATAATAATTGTTTTTTTCATTCTGTTTTTTGTTTTTTTGGGGCATGTTAATTATTAATAACTTAATAACCAACGTTTTATTGTATACTTAATCTAAAATAGCTGCAATTCCAGGTAAGGTTCTGCCTTCCAGCATTTCTAACATCGCTCCACCGCCGGTAGAAACGTAACTCATCTTTGGTTCTAATCCAAATTGTTTTACTGCAGCAACACTATCACCTCCACCTACAAGCGAAAAAGCACCATTAGCAGTAGATTCGGCAATAAATTCTCCTAACGAAATCGTTCCGTTAGCAAAACTTTCCATTTCAAAAACTCCTAATGGACCGTTCCAAAGAATCGTTTTAGAATCTAAGATAATGCGTTTGATAATTTCTAATGATTTTGGACCTGCGTCTAAACCTTGCCAACCGTCAGGAATTTTATTCACATCTACCATTTGTGTATTGGCGTCATTTGAAAAGGCATCGGCTGCAACAACATCAACTGGTAAGTGAATTTGAACGCCTTTTTCTTTTGCTTGCTTTAAAATTTCGATGGCCAATTCTAATTTATCGTCTTCACAAATTGAATTTCCGATTTTTCCACCCAATGCTTTTATAAACGTAAACGTCATTCCACCACCAATAATCATGTGGTTTACTTTATCTAATATATTTTCAATAACCGTAATTTTCGAAGAAACTTTACTTCCTCCTAAAATCGCAACAACTGGTTTTTCTGAATTTTTCAATACTTTTTCGATACTTTCAATTTCTTTCGCTAACAAATAACCGAAGCATTTTGCCTCTTTAAAAAATTGAGCAATAATGGTTGTGGAAGCGTGTGCTCTGTGAGCCGTTCCAAAAGCATCGTTCACATAAATATCACCTAAAGAAGCTAATTTTTTAGAAAATTCCACATCTCCTTTTTCTTCTTCAGCATAAAAACGTAAGTTTTCTAATAATAAAATTTCGCCCGGTTGAAGATTTTTTGCTGCATTTTCAGCAACTTCTCCTATACAATCTGAAGCAAAATGTACTTTTTGACCCAAAATTTCTTCTGTTTTTGCAACGATGTGTTGTAACGAATATTTTGCTTCTACGCCTTTTGGTCTTCCTAAGTGACTCATTAAAATTACACTTCCGCCATCTTTCAATATTTTGTCAATTGTAGGCTTTGCTGCCTCGATTCTTGTAGCATCGGTAACCTTAAAATTTTCATCTAAAGGTACGTTGAAGTCTACTCTGATAATTGCTTTTTTATTATTGAAATTGAAGTCGTTGAGTGTTTTCATTTATTGCTTTTTTAATTCGAATGATTGCAAATATAAATTATTGTATTTTAAATCTTTATAACAAATATCATATTTTGTGTTTTTTTTAAATCTTGCAAAACCAATTTTTTGATTTCTTTTCTACCAATTTTGGTAATTTTTGATTAGGTTTGTTCCATGCTTTTCAAAGATATTTTAGGACAGGAACATATTAAAAATCACTTAACTAAGAGTGCCGAAGCCGGAAGAATTCCGCACGCTCAGTTGTTTGTAGGACCTGAAGGTTGTGGAACACTTCCGATGGCGATTGCGTATGCACAATATATTTTGTGTGGCAATGTTGGTGGTGAAAATGTAGGAGAAAACACAGCTTGTAATCTAAAATTCGAACATTTTTCGCATCCCGATTTGCACTTTGTTTTTCCAGTTGCTACAACCGATAGCGTTAAAAGTCATGCGGTTAGTGATAATTTCATGGTAGAATGGCGCCAATTTTTAACCGAAAGTCCTTACGGAAGTTTATTTGATTGGTTGAAAAACCTAGGTATTCAAAACAAACAAGGTTTAATTGGAGTAGATGAAGCTACCGAAATCAACAAAAAATTAGCTTTAAAAGCTTACGAAGGCGGTTACAAAGTCATGATCATTTGGATGGCGGATAAAATGAATGGCGCTTCAGCCAATAAATTATTGAAATTATTAGAAGAACCGCCCGCTAAAACCGTTTTCATTTTAATTACCGAAAGCACAACCGATATGTTACAAACCATTCTTTCTCGTTGTCAAGTGATTGATTTTATTGGTTTGAGCGAAAGTGTGATTGCGGAAGCTTTGGTTTCACGTGAAAATTGTGAGCCAACAGTTGCTAAAAAAATTGCGCATCAAAGCGAAGGAAATTATAATAAAGCCTTGCATATTTTACGAAAAGAAGACGATGAATTTCCGTTTGACGAATGGTTTGTGGAATGGGTGAGAAGTGCTTTTCGTGCCAAAGGAAATGCAGTAGCAATTAACGATTTGATTGCTTGGAGCGAAAACATTGCTTCCACTGGAAGAGAAACGCAAAAACAATTTTTACACTATTGTATTCACTTTTTCAGACAGGCTTTATTGCTTAATTATCAAGCGAATGACTTGGTTTTCTTAGAAACAAAAGTGCCGAAATTTGAATTGGAAAAATTTGCACCGTTTGTAAATGGCGCCAATATTTCAGATATTTACAAAGAATTAGAAGATGCTATTTACCACATTGAAAGAAATGGAAATAGCAAAATCATCTTAACCGATTTATCTATTAAACTAACACGATTAATCCATAAAAACGCATAATTATGATACAAGTTGCTCCTCTTTTAGTCTTAGCTTTTTTAGCCATCACTTTTTTACAATCTGGATATGATAAAATTAAAGATTGGAAAGGCAATGTAGAATGGTTAACAGGTCATTTTGCTAATACAATTTTAGCTAAACAAGTTCCATTTGCTTTAGGAATTGTATTGGTTTTAGAAGTTGTTTCTGGAATTTTATGTGTTTCTGGAATTATCCAACACTTAGTGCAAGATGTAGTGATTAGAGGTTTAGGATTTTATGGTGCTATTTTATCTTGTATTACGTTACTTTTTCTTTTGTTCGGACAACGTTTAGCAAAAGATTACGATGGGGCAAGAACGATTGTAATTTACTTTATTCCAGCAGTTTTAGTGGTTTTTTGGTTGAATTAATTTAAAATTATTTGATTTTTTATTAGTTAGTAAATATTTGCATATCTTTGTAGTGTGAATATTCACTAACCTATGACAATTACAAACGAAATATCAAACAGACAGCTTGAAATCATAGAGGTTTCGGGGAAAATACTTGTTGAAAAAGGAATAAAAGGCTTAACTACAAAAACGGTTGCTTTAGAAATGAATTTTTCAGAAAGTGCTATTTATCGCCATTTCAAATCAAAAGAAGAAATTTTAATTGCTTTACTATCGCTATTAAAACAAAACATGAACAAGCGATTAACCTCAGAAATTAAACCGCAAAATACTGCGGCTGAAAATTTTAAAGCAGTCTTTACAAGTCAATTCAACTATTTCAAAAAAAATCCTCACTTTGTTGTTGCTGTTTTATCAGATGGTTTATTAGATGAATCCGAAGAAATTAAAACGATAATTCTTCAATTGATGCAAAACAAAATGCAAATGTTAGCTCAAATACTTGAACAAGGAAAACAAACCAACGAATTCACTTCGGAAATTTCAACAGAAGATTTATTACCAATTATTCTAGGTTCTTTTCGTTTTCAAATACTAAAATGGAAGCTTTCAAACTTTCAATATGATATCACTACAGAAGGCAATAAAACGATTGACAACTTATTGGCTTTACTACAGAAATGACAAATGCCATGAAAAAATTTGAAAATATTCCTATACCTGCAAAAAAAGGATTTTTAATACTCTTTTCAATCTTTTGTGGATTGTCAAGTTTTTCACAAGAAGAAAAAATTGTAAATTCATTAACAGAAGTATTACAACTTTCTAAAGAAAAGAATTATGCCTTGCAAAATGCAACATTGCAAACGCAATTAGCAAATTTGACAAAAAAAACAGCATTAGGAAATGTATTAAATCCAAGAATTCCAGCAAGCGCTCAATCCCTAAATAATTTTGAACAACAAGTAAGTTTTTTACCTGGTCCAATCTTTGGACTACCTGTAGGAACTTTCAAAGAAGTTACCATGGGACAACAATATACCAGTACTTTTTCGGTACAACCTCAATTTGATATTTTAAATTTTGGAAGTATTGCCCAAATTAAAAGCGCAAAAATCAACGAACAATTAGTTGAAAATCAAAACAAACTCAACGAGCAAAACATTTATAATCAAATTAATGGTGTGTATTTTAACTTGCTTTCATTTGAAGCTCAGAAAAAAATTCTCCAAGAAAACATCAAAATTGCCGAAAACTTAGTTTTAATCAACCAAAACAAGTTTAAAGAGGGAATTACAAGAAAACAAGACGTTAATGAAGCAGAAGCTAATTTAATTGCGCTACAAGATAAATTATCGCAACTTATCTTAAATGAAAAGATACAAAAGCAAAGTTTAGCGTTGTTCTTCGAAAACGAGTTTGATTTAAAACTCACCGAACAGCTTTCAAATTATGAAAATAGGGAAGAATTGGTTACAACCAACTCCAATTTTAAAAGCGAAAACTATAAGTTACAATACCAAATGATGCAACAAGATTTAAAAATTGCTCGTTTGCAACAATTACCCGTTTTATCTTTTATTTCATCATTTAACTGGCAAAATCTAAGTAATGTAAACTATTTTGATGCGAATTCAAATTGGGTAAATTTCAACTATGTTGGTTTAAAAGTTACTTGGGATTTTCCAACGAATGTGCAAAAATTAGCCACCTTTTACAATAAAAAAATTCAATTGAATCAATTGAAAAACAATGCAGACCATGCCGAAAAAGAAAATGAATTTGCCAACAAACAACTAGAAATTGAATATGAAAAAGCGATTGAGCAATATAAAAATTTCAAAAAAATATATCTGCTAAAAAAAGACACTTTTGAAAAAAATTTCAATCAATATCAAGAACAAATTTTGCCATTAGATAAACTTATAATTTCGCAAAACGATTTGTTAATCAGTGAGATAAATTTGGTAAATGCTTTGGCAAACATAGGATTCTCAAAAAATAAAATTGTGATAAACAACAACTAAAAATATTCAAAATGAAAAACAGTCTGTTTCTTATATTAACACTTTCTACTTTGGTTTCATGTGGAACAAAAGAAGAAGGAAAACCCGTTGTGCAAGACATTAAAGAATTAGTTTTTGCTTCGGGCGAATTAGAATGGGATAATTCCTATAATCTTACCGCTCAAACAGATGGAATTTTAGTAAATGCAACTTTTGACGTTGGAAATAAAGTAACTGAAAATCAAATTATTGCTACAATTGACAATAAAACTAATGAAAACAATACCGCTTCGGCTAAAGATTTGGTAGTTATTTCCAAAGAAAATTTAACGGATAATGCACCAGCTTTGCAACAATTACAGCAAAATATAAAGTTTGCAGAAAGCAAATATCAGCAAGATAAAATGCAAGCCGAACGCTACAAAAGATTGTACGATTCGCAAAGTATTGCCAAAGTTGAATATGAAAACATGCAATTAGCCGCAGAAAATGCTTTATCGCAATTGAATGCTTTGAAAAAACAATACCAACAAGTTTTACAACAATCGAAACAAAATTACATCAACACTGAAAATCAATTGAAAAACAATCAAGTGGTTTTAGGATATAATAAATTAGTTGTTCCACAAAAAGGAACAATTATTAAAAAGCTAAAATTTTCTGGTGATTATGTGAAAAAAGGAGATGTTATTGCCGTAATCGCAGATGAAAATAAAGTTGAAGGCGTTTTAAATGTTGATGAAAATAGTATTGGAAAAGTAAAAATTGGTCAAACCGTTTTTGTGCAATTAAACACCAATAAAAACGAAGTGTATAATGCAAAAATCAGCGAA
>NZ_JAIWOF010000041.1 GCF_020217025.1 Flavobacterium sp.
ATTTTAGCCGCTTTTGATGAGCCAACCCAATCGTTTATTTGTAAAGTAATTTTCGATAAACCTTTGAATACTTCGCTTTATGGAACGCAATTAGAAGCTAATATTCTAGTTGGCGAAAAGAAAAATGCGCTTTTAATTCCAAGAAACTTTTTAGGTTTTGGAAACAAAGTAATGGTAAAAGGAAAAGACGAAGCCATTATCGTAAAAACAGGGATAGTTTCTACAGATTATGTAGAAATTTTAGACGGAATCACTAAAGAAGATGTTTTGTTGCCTTTAAAACCTTAAGCCATGAACATCAATACCGAAATAGCAAAAACGTATATTATTTCCAATAAAAAACTAACAGCTGTTGCATCGGCTGGTGTGGTTTTAGGAATGTCTATTTATATTTTTATGAATAGTATGTTAGTTGGATTTGATAAGAGTTCGAGTGCTAGTATTTTTAAAACAACATCTCATATTCGAGTGTATAAAGATGACGAAATTAGCAAGGTTTTAGTTAAAAATTCTAAAGAAAATTACTTGATTATTAATCCGAAAATTGTTCCGTCAAACAATACAATTATTAATCCGAAGTTAATTTCCGAAACCATTTTAAAACAGCCCGAAGTTACTGTAGTTACGCCTCAAGTAAGTGTTAATGTTTTTTATAACAATGGTAAATCACAAATTTCAGGATTAGCAATTGGCATCAAACCTGAAGAAGCAAATGTGATGTACAACATCAAATCGTTTATGGCCGAAGGTAATTTTGACTTATTAAAATCAAATCCAAACGGAATTATTATTGGAAGCGGAATTGCCGAAAAAATGAATGCAAAAATTGGCGATAATATCAATTTAACTTCCTCAAAAAGCGTTAACAAAACGTATAAAGTTGTTGGAATTTTTAAAACCAATAATTCAAAAATTGATAAATCAAATTCCTACGTAAATTTAGCCAGTTCTCAACAATTATTGAAAGAAGGAGCATACTATATTACAGACATTAACGTAAATATTGTTGATCCAGAAAAAGCAAAAGCAATAGCTGAAAAAATTTCAAATATAACGGGTTATAAAGCTGAAGGTTGGAAAGAAGCTAACGAAACTTTTATGGCTGCCAATAAAATGCGAAAAATGATTATCACTTTTGTTTCTCTAACTATTTTGTTAGTTGCAGGTTTCGGAATTTATAATATTTTAAACATGACGGTTTCACAAAAAATTAATGATATCGCTATTTTAAAAGCTATGGGTTTTAAAGGAAAAGATGTCATTAGAATATTCGTGACACAAGCGGTAACAATAGGAATCATGGGTGTTATCGGCGGAATGATTATGGCAACCGTTTTAATAACTTTCTTGAAAAAAGTATATGTTGGTGGTGATATTGGTTATTTTCCCATTGATTATGAACCGACAAAATATTTGCAAGGCGTTGTTATTGGTTTAGTAATTACTTTTTTCGCAGGTTATATTCCGGCTAAAAAAGCCGCACAAGTTGATCCTGTTACCATTTTTAGAAAATAAATTATGCGACAAACTATTCTAAAAACCGAAAATATAGATAAATATTTCTATGACCCGATTGAATTTCAAGTGTTGAAAAATATTTCATTTGAAGTTCAAAAGGGAGAATTTCTTTCAATGGTTGGAAAATCGGGCAGTGGAAAATCTACGTTATTGTATGTTTTATCAACAATGGATACAGAATACAATGGAAATTTATTCATTGATAACGAATTAATGACGGGTTTATCAACTGATAAATTAGCGGCAATTCGAAATGAAAAAATTGGGTTTGTTTTTCAATTTCATTACTTACTTTCAGAGTTTACATGCTTAAAAAACGTTATGATTCCTGCAATTAAACTTGGTAAATATTCCGAAAAAGAAATTGAAGAAAAGGCATACGAAAAACTCAAAATTCTTGGCTTAGAAGATCAAGCTTTAAAACCTGCCAACAAACTTTCGGGCGGTCAACAACAGCGTGTAGCAATTGCTCGTGCATTGATAAACGACCCCTTATTAATCATGGGTGACGAACCTACTGGAAATTTAGACAGTAAAAACACCAACATTGTTTTTGATATTTTTCAAGAATTAACACAAAACTATGGACAAACCATCATTGCCGTAACACATGATGATGATTTTGCAAAAAAAAGCGACCGAATTATAGAAATGAAAGATGGTTTAATTGTTTAAACTCGCTTTATACAATCGCAATTCATCCCAGGAGAATTGATCGCCGTGAATTTCTTTTAATTCGCCTAAGCTTTCGCCTTTAAAATCTTTGAAAGCTGCTCTTAAATCGGAAATTTTATCTTCTGGTAAAATGTCTGAAAGTTGCACGATTTCCATTTGAATTAACTTGGCAAAATGGTTGTAAATCGTTTGTGGTGTTAGCTTTCGGTGTTTTGCAATCTCGTAAATCGATAAGTTTTGTTTCCACAATTCTAAGGTGTCTTCGTAAGTAGATTTCTTTGGTTCTTTTGTTTTTTTCTTTTTCGAATCGGTGTAATACGAAACGTCTTCTTCGTCTTCCACTAAAGCCGCGTTCGAAGTTCTAAAGCGTTCTGCCACAACTACTAACTTATTGATTTTGTAGGTACTCATGTCTTCCGAAATTAAATTTTGCTTTGAAATTTCTTTTCCTTCGACAATGATATTGGTGAGTAATTTTGCCTTTTTAAGTTGTAAAATCGCTTTGATTTGAAGTTCTTCTAAAACCAATAATTCATCGTAAAACGCTTTTACTTTTTTGATGCGTTTGACTTCTTCGATTTTCAATAGTAATTCTTCGGCAACGATATCTAACGTTTTGAAAAAATACTGGTATGCTGCATCACATCGCTCCTTTACGAAATTGACATCCAAATTTTCATCGGAAAAAATTTTATGTAATTGCGACATAAATTTCCCTGATGGTTCGAGAATTTCGGCGATTTTTTCGTGTTGGGTTTTTGCCCAGTCGTTATGTTTTGTCTTTGGTGATTTTGGTGCTTCGGAATTGTAACTGAACAAATGATTGCGCCATTCTTGACCTAATTCTTTGAAATCAAATGAATTAAGTAAGGTGTTTAACCAGAAAAACAAGGTCTCTTTAGCTAACGAATGTTGTAAAATTTCTTCAGAAGCTTTATTTTCAGCATAACTGAGCACTTGTTCGTCGCTTGAAATGCCATTCATTCGCAACGGAGAAAGCAAAATAAGCCCTTTTAACGAACGCAAACGCGACAAAGCCACATACGCTTGTCCAGGTGCAAAAACTTGCGATACATCGAGCGCTGCTTTGTCGAAAGTTAAACCTTGACTTTTATGCACCGTAATTGCCCAAGCCAATTTGATAGGGTAGTGGACAAACGTTCCGATGACTTCTTCCTCAATTTCTTTAGTGTTTTCGTTGACTTTGTAGCGAATATTTTGCCATTCGTAGCGTTCTACTTCAATCGTTTTATTTTCTTCGGGAAAATGAACAAAAATTTCCTTTTCAGTTAACGAACTGATAACACCCATTTTTCCGTTGAAGAATTGCTTTTCGAAATTCAAATCGTTTTTAATAAACATGACTTGTGCGCCCACTTTTAGCTGCAATTGTTCTTCTAATGGATATATTTTTTCAGGAAAATCTCCTGTAATTTCTGGTAAATAAGTGAATTGTTTTCCTTCTAAATCTTTTAAAGATTGCGCATTTATGGTATCTGCTTTGGAATTATGTGTGGTTAAAATGATGAAACCTTTGTTTTTTTTCAGATCAAAATCAGGTTGTACAAATTGATTTAGCAGTTGTACATCTTCCGAAGTGATTTTGTTGTGTCTCAAATTGTTCAAAACATCAATAAATTCGGCATCCGTTTGACGAAAAATTTTATCTAATTCAATGTATAAAGGCGGAAATTGCTGAATTACGTGCGAATGAAAAAAGAACATGCCTCGGTAATAATTCTTGAGCATTTCCCATTCTTCATTTTTTACCACTGGTGGTAATTGTAATAAATCTCCTATAAAAAGAACTTGAACACCACCGAAAGGTCTTTCATTTCTTCTTACTTTTCTCATCATAAAATCCATCGCATCCAATACATCGGCACGAAGCATAGAAACTTCATCGATAACTAACAATTCCATATTTCGAATTACGGAACGTTTCACGTTATTCATCTTGAAATGACGTCCAAGAGAATCTCTGTTTTCGAATTTTACGGTATCTGAAAAGTGTGGAAGTTGCTTATTATCAGGAATAAAAGCAGCAAAGGGCAATTGAAACATAGAATGGATAGTAACTCCATTAGCGTTCAAAGCGGCAATTCCTGTGGGTGCTACAACTACTGTGTTTTTGTGTGTTGTGGCGATAATTTCTTTTAAAAGTGTGGTTTTTCCGGTTCCTGCTTTTCCGGTAAGAAAGATGGATTTATTGGTTTGATTAATAAATCTGAGAGTGTAGATGGCTGCGGCTGATACTTGTTCCATGTGGCGTAAAATTTTAAAAAACAAATATATAGAAACGAATAGAAATAAAAAAGTCCCGATGACTCGGGACTTTCAATTATTTTTTCTCTTCTTCTTTAGTGGCTACTTTATCGTCTTTCTTAGTCGCTTTATATGTATCATTAAGTTCTTTTAAAACTTCTTTAGTGATATCATAACCCTCTTTAGCGTAAAGAACTGTTGCAGCATCACCAGTTCCGTAGATGTAATCATATCCTTTTTTCTTTCCGTAATCTTTAATGAATTTTTTTACTTCACTAATTAAAGTATCTTTTAAAACAGCTCCTTCTTGTTGCAATTGTTGTACTAAAGCATTTTGCTCTATACCTAATTCTTGCTCTCTTTGTTGTAATGAAGCTCCCATTTGTTGTGCCCATTGAGGCCCTTTTGCTTGCGCATTTTGACGGAAATTTTGTGCATCAGCTTGAAAAGCCCTAACTTTTGCCTCTAACGGACGACCTAATTCTTCCGATTTTACTTTGAATTTATCGTCTTCATCTTTGAATTTTTCGTATTTCTCGATTAACTCAGCAGTATCTATATATGCAGTTTTAAAATCTTTTGAACTTGTTTCTGTTTTGTTACATGCTAAAACGCTTAATGCAACACCTAAAATCAAAACTAATTTTTTCATGATTGTATATTGGTAATTAATAATTTTTCGTAAAAGTAATAATAAGTTGTAAAGTAACAAATTTGTTGCTTTTTTATTTATTTTTCAATTATAAGAATTTCTTATGTGATTTTTTAAAAATGATAGATTCAAGCTATTAAAAGTGACTTTCATAATTTAAATTAGACAAATCATCTAAAAAAAGATAATAAATTACATCAAATTAAACAAAAAAGTGTCTAAAATCGCTTAAAAATGATTTTTACTTGTTTTTTAGCACATAAATATGCGAAGAAAATTCCTTTTTAAAGAATCCTGACATATTTGAGATCAAACCGATAAAAAATCCAGAAATGAAATTCATTTTTCCAGTTTTATATTTTTCGGATAAAAGCGACACATAAAAACTATCAAACCACATGGGTTTAATATCTTCCAAATTCATATTTTGTTTATCGAATAATTTTTCAATGGCTGTTTTTGAGAAATGCCACAAATGTCTAGGCACATCATAAGCTGCCCAAAATTCTTTGTAATGATTTGCATCATACGATTTGAAATTTGGAACCGCGATAATAATTGTTCCTGAAGGCTTCAACAAACGTTTCAATTCTGCAACTTGATGTTCGACATCTGGAACGTGTTCTAATACATGCCACATGGTAATTACATCAAAAGAATTGCTTTCTAACTTTTCAATCGTATCACCGAATTTAATTCCTTTACCTAAAGCAATTCCTTTTGCTTTATCGTTTGGTTCAATTCCAAGAATATCCCAATTTTGATTTTTACATTCCAAAAGAAAATCCCCAGTTCCTGCTCCGATGTCTAAAATTCTTCCTTTAACAGGTTGGTACGAATTAATTAATTTCACTTTATCACGAATTGCTTTTCTTTTGATGAAATGATACATTTTTTCAAACAACGTACGTTTTCCATCGGTGTGCGAAATGTAATCTTCGAATTCATAATACGAACCTAATTTATCCAAAGTAGGTTGCGGATGTGTTT
Organism: Flavobacterium sp.; assembly: GCF_020217025.1. Classification (GTDB taxonomy): domain Bacteria; phylum Bacteroidota; class Bacteroidia; order Flavobacteriales; family Flavobacteriaceae; genus Flavobacterium. The sequence continues at coordinate 6,101 of NZ_JAIWOF010000041.1, forward strand.
TTAAAATTTGATATTCCTCATTTAACAACAAGGAAAAAGATTCTCCAGAAACTGAAAAATCTTTAACGGTAATAAAACTTTTATCTTCTAAAAAATTCATTTATTTTATTTTTATGCGAAAGGCTTATTTTAATGGGGTTAACAGCGTTGTTTCACGTGAAACATATTCAGTTGGCAGTCGCAGTGTTCAGTCTCAGTTAAATAAAAAAATAAAAACCGTGACTATCTACCCATATATATCAACAACACTGAAATATCACTTGGCGAAACTCCACTAATACGAGAAGCTTGCGCGATAGTTCTTGGTCGGATTTTATTTAATTTTTGTTTGGCTTCAATTGAAATGGATTGGATTTTATCGAAATTAAAATTATCTGGAATAATCATATCTTCTAAACGAGTTAGTTTATCTGCATTATTTTTTTCCTTTTCAATATAACCAGAATATTTCACTTGAATTTCGGCTTGCTCAACCACTTCTTGATCTAAATCATGTTCTTCGATATAAGCTGCCACTTTTTTGAATTTTCTAAAATCTTCCAAATCCAATTGTGGACGAGAGAACACTTTAAACATTTTATCAGGTTGACTCATCGGAGCAGAACCTTTAGCTTCTAAAATTGGATTTGCTTCTTCTGGTTTTAAACTTGTTTCTCTGAAGAAATTTACCATTGCATCGGATTGTGAGAATTTTTGTTCCATACGAATCAAACGCTCCTCTTTAGCTAAACCAATTTCGAATGCTTTTGGTGTTAATCTAAAATCAGCATTATCTTGACGAAGTAATGTTCTGTATTCAGCACGAGAAGTAAACATACGGTATGGTTCTTCTGTTCCTTTTGTAATTAAGTCGTCAATTAAGACTCCTATATAGGCTTCGTCACGTTTTAAAATAAATGGCTCTCGATTCTGAACTTTTAATGCTGCATTTATTCCAGCCATTAATCCTTGAGAAGCGGCTTCTTCATAACCAGTCGTTCCATTAATTTGTCCAGCGAAATACAAACCTTCCACCAACTTAGTTTCTAAAGTGTGTTGCAATTGCGTAGGAGGGAAGTAATCATATTCAATAGCATAACCTGGTCTAAAAAATTTCACATTTTCAAATCCGGCAACCGAACGTAATGCTTTGAATTGAATATCTTCTGGTAACGAAGTTGAAAATCCGTTGATGTAATATTCACAAGTTGTCCAACCTTCTGGCTCAACAAATAATTGATGACGTTCTTTATCTGCAAAACGATTAATCTTATCTTCGATAGAAGGGCAATATCTTGGACCTAAACTTTTGATTCTTCCGTTGAACATTGGACTTCTGTCAAAACCTTCGCGTAAAATATCGTGGACTTCTAATGAAGTATACGACATCCAACAAGAACGTTGTGTTTTTAAAGGCGCAGTCAAATTAGAATACGAAAACTTTTCTGGATGTTCGTCACCAGGTTGTTCTACCATTTTAGAAAAATCTAAAGAACGACCATCCACACGTGGAGGTGTTCCGGTTTTCATTCTTCCTGATTCAAAACCTAATTTCACTAAATCTTCTGTGATTCCAAAAGAAGCACTTTCACCTGCACGACCACCACCAAATTGTTTGTCTCCAATATGAATCAATCCATTCAAAAAAGTTCCGTTTGTCAACACAACTGACTTAGCCTTGATTTCCACTCCAAGCGAAGTTTTTACTCCAACAATCTTTCCACTCTCTGATAAAATTCCAGCCACCATTTCTTGGTAGAAATCCAAGTTCGGAGTGTTCTCCAACATCGATCTCCACTCATCCGAAAAACGCATTCTGTCCGACTGCACTCTTGGTGACCACATAGCAGGTCCTTTTGATTTATTCAACATCTTGAATTGGATTGCGGTCTTGTCCGAAACAATTCCAGAGTATCCACCCAAAGCATCAATCTCACGCACGATTTGTCCTTTTGCAATTCCTCCCATAGCAGGATTACACGACATCTGTGCAATGTTTTGAAGATTCATTGTCACCAAAAGCGTAGAGCACCCCATGTTGGCAGCAGCAGCAGCAGCTTCACAACCGGCGTGGCCCGCACCCACAACAATTACATCATATTGATTTAAAAACATCTTCTATAAATATTATGTTCCACGTGAAACATTTAAAAAAATTCTGGTTTATAAGCTTAATGTTCCACGTGAAACATTTGCATTTTTTCTTCTTCTTTAGAACGCATTAAAGCTTCGTCTTTAGGTGATTTATCTTTGTATCCACAGTAGTGTAAAACACCATGCGATAGAACACGCTTTAACTCTTCCTCAAAAGAAACATTAAAATCTTTAGCATTATCTTGAACGCGTTCTATAGAAACGAAAATATCGCCCTGTATTAAATTTCCTACTGTGTAATCAAAGCTAATAATATCGGTTAAAGTGTCATGATCTAAGTACTCTACATTAATTTTATGTAGGTATTCGTCATCACAAAAAATATAATTGATTTCACCTTCATCAAATCCTTCGGATTCGATAATGCGAGAAATCCAATCTTCGTATTGCGCTTCGTTTTCGAGTTCGAAATCTGTTTCGTAATTAAAACTAATCATTGCCTTTAAAATAGTTTTGAACCTTATGGTTAAAATTGGGTTGCAAAGGTAAGCTTTGTCTGTTTAATATTTCAACACTATTCAGATAATCTTTTAATACCTTAGAAAGTGGAGTAGTGGAACCGTTATAATTTTTGTCATTTGTTTTAGACTGACGCTTGGTGTCTTCTCCTTGTTGCTGAATGGCTTTTTCTAATTTTAAAAGTTCGTGTTTTAGATTCAACATTTTTTGCAACGTTTCATTTTTAAAACCTTTATTGATAAGTTGCTTTTCTATTTCTTTCATTTGATTCAAAGCACTCTGACCTTGACCCGACATTCCTTCTTTTTCTAATGCTTTTTGAAGAGCATCACGAAGTTGTCTTTGCTCTTTTAGAATCTCTAAAACTTTACCGGCATTTCCTTCTGAACCGTTTTCGCCATCTTCACCATTCTCACCAGATTGCCCTTTTTGTTTTCCTTGTCCAGATTTATCACCTGGTTTGTCTCCAGGTTTTTCACCAGGTTTCATTCCGTCTTTCATTTTTTCACCCAAACCTTCTTGCTGTTTGATGATATCAGGAAGCTGCATTCCTTTTCCTCCGCCTGGTTTTGGTTTGCCTTTTCCAGATCCTTGGCCTTGCATATCCATGTTCATTTCGCTTTGCACATTACTCAAATAATCAGCTAAACGGTTCGCTGATGTTAAAACATATTGTTGATGTGAAGCGCCTTTTGCAATATTATTGTCCGCTAAAGTTTCTAAAGTCTTATCTAAATTATAATGAATTTCTCCTACTTCATTAAGAATCGTTTCAGTAATTTTTGGGTTGCGTAAGGCAACAGCAAATAAACTATCATCCACATGTTTGAATTGTAACTTCAAATCTTGTTGCTTTTTTAAGACTTTATTCAATTGCAAAGAACGTACTTGAGAAGAATTTGTAGTCTTAATTAAACTCTCCTCGTCGAATGAAAAAGCTAATAAATTATCAAGTATTTGACGTAACAATTTAGCATCTTCTTGCATTTGTTCCATGTCACCTGATTGCATAGATTGAGTCATTTTGTGACTCATCTGTTTCATCTTTGCAGCAGCAGATTTTTGCTTCGGTTTTGCTTTCTGTTGATTTTGTTTTTGTAATTCCTCAGAAGCTTTCTCCATATCTTTTTTGACATCCTCTTGTTCATTCTTATCATTAGGAATATCCATTGGAGCTTTTAATTCTTTATTTTCTTTGTCTAAATCTTCAAGTTCTTTCTTAATATCGTCAAACTCTTTATTGATGGCATCTTGATTTTCCTTGTTATTTTCTTTAGTGTCATCAGCTAATTTTTCTTCCTTCTCAGC
>NZ_JAIWOF010000042.1 GCF_020217025.1 Flavobacterium sp.
TAACTTGTCTAATTTGTCAGCAATTTGTTCCGCTTTTTGTTCTACATAAAAACGCTTCGTTAATTCAACTAATTGCTCTAAATTTTGTTGTTGATTTTTAGCGTTTTGTTTTAACTTATCGGCTTTATCAAACAATTTATCTTTCTCTAATTTCTTAGAAAGTTCTTCTAACTCTTTCAATAATTTTTCGTTTTTCTCAGCTTGTTTTTCGGCTTCTTCTAAACGACGTAATAATTCTTCTTTGTCTTTATCTTGTGATTTCGGATTGAATTCTTCCAAATTATCAGTTAACTTTTTAGTGAATTCTTTCATCATTTCGTCTTGTTGTTTTTGACGATTGATAAAGTCTTCCACTTTCTTCTGATCTTTGAAATCTAAATTAGATTTCTCTTTATTCATTTTTTGCAGTTTGTCTAATTCCGATAACTGCTTCTCTTGATTCTGTAGCGATTTTTCTAAACTATTGATGTTTTCATTCTGCTCTTGCAACTGTTTGTCTTCCTTTTGGTCTTCAGTCAATTCATAATGAAGAAAAACAGATGATTTTGTGCTTTTATAATTATTAACTACATCATTATCAAATACTTCAAAGTAATATTCGTAATTTACACCTTCTTCAATCGATAAACCATTAGGAAATGAATAAATAAATTGATCCACTGCTTGTTTGTTAATCGCTAAATTCGCTTTTCGAGTTGCAGAAGGGTTTCCTTTTGGATAAAAAACAACTTGCAACTTCGATAAACCATGATCATCGGCAACTTGACCAATCATAATTTTGGATTTTAACTTTAATGAATCAGGAGCAATTTGAACTGAAATTGTTGGGTATTGATCTTTGATAGTTGCGATTTGATACGACAATTTTTCGAACTCGTTGATGTTTCTATTCGATGTAATTACTTCGTAACTCAAATTATCCGATATTCTTCTTGAAAGCGAAAAGATATTTTCTTTATTAGCGAAAACACTCACTTGATTGTTTGATTTGAAACTAACTTTATCGGTTGCCAAAGCGTTAATTCTCCAATTCACAACTGTTCCTTCTGGAACGACTGCATTTCCAGTTCCTTGAATCACTTCCGATTTTTTTCCTAAATAAGAAGGATATTGCAACACCATTTCAAAATTGGCAATCGTTGGTACATCCACCACATTAATCTGATACTCTTTCGAATTTAATCCATTCGCTAAAAGCGAGAAAGTAACATCTTTTGATACTTTTGAAAATGTATATTCAAAAACTCCAGGTTTTGTGCTTTGTAAAAAATATTCTTCATCACCAATTTGAATCGCCACATTTTCAGGCAATACTTTTCCTTGTGTTTTCACTTGAAGTACAAAATCGGAATTCTGTTGCGCTGTTAACGATTTATTCAACACCACAAATTCAAACGGAGCTGGTGGAGCGAATTTCGTTTCATAATTCACAACTCGAGTAAAACTATTTGAGATAACTTCAGAATTTCCGGTTACGAAAAACAAAATCAATAATAGAATTGGAACAATCGCATAAGGCAAAAACTTTTTGTTCTTAGCAAAGTTCACTGCGTTTGAAAACGGAATCGGTTGTAAAGAAGCAGCTTTTTGTTCGATCGAAGCTGCTAATAATTCAGATGTTTGACTTTGATTGGCCAATTGTAAAAAGTTCAACAACTTGTCTTGTACTTCTGAAAAGTGATTACCAATGATTTCTGACGCTTGTTCGTAATTGATTCCTTGTTGTAATTTGAATAATTTAAACAACGGAAAAGCTATGAATCGAATCAATAAAAACGATTCTACACCAACGAACAACCAAAACAAAATAGTTCTTCCGAAGGTTGATAACCATAAAAAGTATTCAATCAATAAGGTAAAAATGAAATACAACAAGCCCAACCCGATGAAAAGAATGACTCCTTTTATCAGTTCGTTGTTGTAAAACTTCTTGATAAACCCTTCAAGCTTATCGAAAATAATGCTTTTTGCTTCCAAAATTGTTGATATACTGTTTATAACTGATAAAAATACAACATCTTCCTAGAATTGTCAATAGGTTTTTAGTGAAACTTAACACTTTAAAAATGTTCAAAATTAAAAACCACATAGAAACATAGTTAATAAAATATGGGAAAAGGCGTTACACTAACAATAGAAATCATAGAAATACTATGTGCATCCGACAAGGATATGTAAAACTTAAAAGAAAAATCTATGTTTCTATGTGGTAAAAAATACTATTAAATGGATTAAAAAGATAAGTTTTTCAAACTTCCAACTTCTAACTTCTAACTTCTAATTATCTTTGCACAAAATTTAATGAAATGTCAGTAAGAGTAAGATTTGCACCAAGTCCAACCGGGCCTTTGCATATTGGTGGTGTTCGTACCGCTTTATTCAATTATTTATTTGCTAAAAAACATGGTGGTACTTTCTATTTACGAATTGAAGATACCGATCAAACGCGTTTTGTTCCTGGAGCAGAAGCTTACATTTTTGAAGCTTTAGAATGGTTAGGAATTGCACCAGATGAAACCGTAGGAAAGAATGAAAAATTTGGACCTTACCGTCAAAGCGAACGAAAAGCGATGTACCAACAATATGCAGACCAACTGATTAATTCAGGTTGGGCGTATTATGCTTTTGATACGGCTGAAAGTTTAGATGCGATGCGAAAAGAAGCGGAAGCAAACGGTAAAACGTTTATTTACAATCATTCGGTAAGAGAACAATTAGATAACTCATTGACGGTTTCACGTGAAAAAGTAGCAGAACGAATTGCAGCTGGCGAACAATATGTTATCCGATTTAAAACACCTGTGAATGAAATTTTAGAATTGAAAGACATTATTCGTGGCGACATTAAATTTGATACGAATTTATTAGACGATAAAGTATTGTTCAAGTCGGATGGTATGCCAACGTACCATTTAGCGAATATTGTGGATGACCATTTGATGGAAACTTCGCATGTAATTCGTGGTGAAGAATGGTTGCCAAGTTTGCCTTTACATCATTTATTATACAAAGCCTTTGGATGGAACGCACCTGAATTTGCGCATTTACCCTTGATTTTAAAACCAATTGGAAACGGAAAATTATCAAAACGTGATGGTGATAAAATGGGATTCCCAGTATTTCCTTTGGAATGGAAAACAGAAGAAGGAATTTCATCTGGTTACAGAGAAAACGGATTTTTCCCTGAAGCAGTTATCAACTTTTTAGCTTTATTAGGTTGGAATGACGGAACCGAACAAGAGATTTTCTCATTAGAAGAATTGGTGGAAAAATTTGATTTAAACCGAATTCACAAAGCAGGAGCAAAGTTTGACCCTGAGAAAAACAAATGGTTCAATCATCAGTATTTACAAAAGCAAAGTGATACAAGTTTAGCGGAAAGCTTTAAAACTATTTTAGATAAAAAAGGAATCTCAACTTCTCTTGATTTGGTAAAAGTGGTTTCTTTGATTAAAGAAAGAGCGCATTTTGTGAATGAGTTTTGGGATTTAGCCGATTATTTCTTTGAAGCTCCAACTTCCTACGATGAAAAAGCAGCTAAAAACTGGAAAGAAGAAACGCCAACTTTAATGCAACAAGTGATTTCTGAATTAGAAAAGATAGAAGATTTTACTTCTGCTAACATCGAAACCTTATTAAAAGAATGGATGACAGCTAACGAAATTGGAATGGGGAAAGTAATGCAACCGTTACGATTGAGTTTAGTAGGCGCACTAAAAGGCCCACATTTATTTGACATCATCGAAATGATAGGAAAAGCCGAAACGGTAAAAAGAATAGAAAAAGCAATTGCTAGTTTATAAAAAGAAACCCTCTGAAATTCAGAGGGTTTTTTTATGTTTAAAATTTTACAATTTTGTAGTAAGATTCATTATCTGTTTCAAAAACAAAAATTCCATTTTTTGTGATTTTTGCATGAATATGTTTTTTATCTTCTCCCTTTTTATCTGAAATTGAAGAAACAAACTTTTTAATTTCTGGGTATAATTCTTGTGCGATTAGTAATTCTAAATTCGCATATTTTTTATCTGATAAAATAAAATTGTCAAATAAAGAATATCTACTCAAGGAAGTTCCACCAAGACTAGATTTAGTTGTGCTACTTATTTTTTTATAAGTATTAACGTCTCCGTTATTTTTATTTATTTTGAATACATGAGAATTAGCATCATTATAATTAACAGGTCCTTTAGCTACAAAAATCAATTCTTCATTAGAAAAATCAATTGTGTTTAAACTATAGGTTGTCCAATAACTATTATTTCTTTCTCCAAAACCTTTTGGATCATCAACTTTATAGTATTTTTTCCAAACCAATTTATCCTCTTTATTAAATTTATAAACATAAAAACCAAGAGGATTATTTTTATTTTGAGTACCTCCAAAAATGTAAAAATCACCAGTTACTTTGTCTAAAAAATGGCTATTTATATCTAAATCATATGCCGGTTCAATAGTTGTTGATTCATTTTTGCTATTTAGCCTATTTCTACTAGTGAATTTATTATATAAATAATGAAATGCGCCATAAATAGGTTCTATTGTATAACTTTTCTCTTGGATTATTTTACCAGCCATATCATAAATAGATCTATAAAAAACACTCGATTTTCCTTCTTTTTCAACAGATTTAGTAATAATCTGAAAAGAATCATTATTAATCATTTCAGGTAAGTAAGCTATTACTTTATGATTAAAAAGTGAATCGTTTTTTAATCTTGTCATATTTGGTTTATCAATTTTGACTTTAGAAGTTTTAGATGTATTTATATCAAACTTTAATAAATATAAATCTTCTTTTTCAATTTTATTATTTGATTTATAATTTTTATCGTCTTTGCTTACAATTTCATAAATATATTTATCTGATAATTTAAACTCAATATCACAATCATTAAGTTTATACATATCAAAATCTTTATAAAAATTCAAAAATTCGCCGACTTTTACTTCTTTAACAATTGGTTGTTTAGCATCTAGATAAAATTTATAGTTAAGCTTACTTAATAGTTTACCATTAACAATCATAAAATCATTTTTCTTAGGAATTGGAAAAAAATGAATAAATTCCTCATCTTTAAGAATATCTTTAAAAGTTCCACTTTCAAATTTTCTTAAATAATTAAAAATAGGTGATTCTCCTGTTTTTTTGTTAGAATTCATTATGAATAATTCATTTTCAGAATTAAATGTATATCTTATACTTGAATTAAGCTTATCAAGCTTAGTGTCTAAAATTACTTCTTGGGAAAATGAATTAAGATTAAAAGAAGCAATTAATAATAGTGTTGCAAATTTTCTCATGTTGTTTAAATAAAATAATTAATATCTTCCAAATTTATATGATAATGTTAATGAAATTGAGCTCATTTTTGCGTCTCCAACACTTTCGCCTTCAACAAAACCAAATTCTCCAATTTCTCCAGCAGACTTAACATCTTTGAAATGATTACTCAAACCGTAATTATAGCTTACGCGAGCTTTAAATTTGTTGTATGTAGCATTTAATCCAAAACTCACCCCAACTGTTAATCCATTACTATTGGTTAATAATTCATCTTTTGAAGTCCCGCTTGGAAAATAACTTGGAGTTGTATCATAAGTATCATCTTTTGAACTTATTTTTCCTAAATTAATTAAAAACCCAACTATTGGACCAAAGTAAAGTTTATCTTCTTCAGGAGATGATAAATTATAAGTTAAATAAGTATTTACTTGATATCCTCCGAAATTATAAAGGTCTTTGTTACCGTTTACATTTTGTAACTCAATTGGATTGTTCATATATAATACTTCTAGTTGAGTGCTAAAACGTTCACTGTAACCCATTACAGCACCAAAACCTATTTGATAACCTAAACCACTGCTTTTTGCAACAACAGCATCTGTAGACAATGAAGAACTATTTGTTCCTGCTAAAAAATAAAAACCTGTTCTTTCCTGAGCATTCATTAAATGAAAAGTAAAAAATAAGATAAAAAAAGATAATCTCTTCATAAATAAGAATTTGTTTTTTAAACAAGAAAGCTCAAATATAAAATATTTGAGCTTTCAATTTTTATTTTTTTGTAAGTATTTTACAAATATATTGTAATCTGACCACTAATCAAACCAATATTTCCTTTCATTTTTTCGCCAAGTAACTTAACGTTGTCGTTGTTTTTTAGGTTTCCAAAGAAATTAGTTAAACCATATTGATAGCCAATTCTTGCTCTAACGTTTTTAATTCCGCCGTTAATCCCAACATAAATGTTTGCATTAAATTTTGAAACATCTAGAATGTCTTTGGCAATTAAACCTGGTTGGTCTAATAATAAATTGTTTTCGTCGTTTTTATTAACTCCTAATTTTCCATTTACTTGTAAAACGGGACCAAATTCTAAATTCAAATGGTCTTCAATGGCAACATAACTAGGAACAATATAAATTTGAACCGCTGACATTTTGAAACTTGTTTGAGTTTGGATAAATCCTTTTTGAGTAGGAATCGAAAAATTACTATCGGTAAAAAACATACCAAAACTCATTTGCCAATTGTTGTAATAATTTCCTCTAACACTTAAACCTCCGATCCATCCACTTTCTGGTGTTACGGTAAAATTATCGGTAAAAATATTTAATTGGGTTAAACCCCCACCTATTCCAATTCGATTACTGTCTTTGTTACCACGTTGCGCAATTGCAACTGTTGAAATCATAAGGAATATGAAAGCTAATTTCTTCATTTGTAAAAATTTAAGCGCCAAAAGTAAACTTAAAAATTGGTTTTTTGTAACTTTTTACTTTAAAAAGCGTATAATGATTATAACTAAAACTATAAAATTATGGAGTTTATCATGTTTCCAATTATTTTCATTGGATTAATTGTACTTTTTTCTTCTTTCTTTACTGTGAAACAGCAAACTGTAGTTGTTGTGGAACGTTTTGGAAAATTTCTTAGCTTGAGAAATTCAGGTTTACATTTAAAAATTCCGGTTGTGGATAGAATTGCTGGAAGAGTTAATTTAAGAATTCAACAATTAGATGTTATCATCGAAACCAAAACGAAAGATAACGTATTCGTTAAAATGAAAGTTTCGGTACAGTTCAAAGTGTTACAAGAAAAAGCATACGAAGCGTTTTATAAATTAGAATATCCTCACGATCAAATTACGTCTTATGTATTTGACGTGGTGCGTGCTGAAGTTCCAAAATTAAAATTAGACGACGTTTTCGAGCGTAAAGATGATATCGCAGTAGCAGTAAAACGTGAGTTAAACGAAGCGATGACAACTTATGGTTACGACATCATCAATACGTTAATTACTGATATTGATCCAGATATTCAAGTTAAAAATGCGATGAACCGTATCAACGCGGCTGACCGTGAAAAAACAGCTGCAGAATATGAAGCAGAAGCAGGAAGAATCAGAATTGTTGCTAAAGCAAAAGCAGAAGCAGAAAGTAAAAGACTTCAAGGTCAAGGTATTGCTGACCAAAGAAGAGAAATTGCTCGTGGTTTAGTAGAATCAGTAGATGTGTTGAACAAAGTGGGAATCAATTCTCAAGAAGCTTCCGCTTTAATTGTAGTAACACAACATTACGATACATTACAAGCAATTGGTGCTGATGCAAACAGTAATTTAATTTTATTACCAAATTCACCACAAGCAGGTAGCGATATGTTGAACAATATGGTAGCAAGTTTTACAGCAAGTAACCAAGTGGGTGAAGCCATGAAAAATGCACACAAAACCAAAAAGGTAAATAAGAAAGATGCTTCAAACGAAAGTTTCGGAATTGAAAATTCGGAAGAAGTATAATTGAGATGCTGAAATAAATTCAGCATGACAAAAATCAAAACCATCAATTTTTAATTGGTGGTTTTTTTATAACCAGATGTTAGAAATTTACAATTTCAGTGATAATTTTTTAAAAGTAGCTCCAAGAAGTAAAAATCAAAGAAAAATTATCTCAATTTTAGGTAAAAATTAAAATAAAGCGATTTTAGACACTTTCACTAGTAAAGATGTAAAAACACTTTAGCTAAAAAAGTTTTTTTCTTACAATTAATTTATGAAAGTTACTTTTTTAAGTTTTTAATTATTAAAAAATAATTTTTGATAGATTTTACTAATAATAATTTATACTGATGATTTTTAAATTTTTAATATAAGATTATAATATAAAAGAAAAACGTGTCAGGTTTTTGAAATCTGACACGTTTGAAATTTTAGATGCTGAAATAAATTCAGCATGACAAAATCAAAATTTTTATTGTTCTGAAATTTTTGCCCAAGTATCTCTCAAACCAACTGTTTTGTTGAAAACTAATTTTTCAGCTGTTGAATCTCTATCCACACAGAAATATCCTAAACGTTGGAATTGAAAATGATCTAACTCTTTTGAGGTTACCAAACTTGGTTCTACATATCCTTTAATTACTTTTAATGAATTTGGATTGATAAATTCTTTAAAATCAACTTCTTTGTCTTTATCCGGACTTTCATTGGTGAATAATCTATCATAAATTCGAACTTCTGCTTCTTTTGCATGAGGAATGGAAACCCAATGAATCGTTCCTTTTACTTTTCTTTGACTCGCTTCTGTTCCACTTCCTGATTTAGAATCTACGTCGTAAGTAGCGTGAATTTCAGTAATATTTCCGTTTTCGTCTTTTACAACTGATTCACCTTTAATGATATAGGCGTTTTTCAAACGAACTTCAGTTCCTAATGTCAAACGGAAAAATTTCTTGTGTGCTTCTTCTTGAAAATCTTCTCTTTCGATATATAATTCTTTAGAAAATGGGACTTTTCTGTACGTCATTACTTCTTCTTCCGGATTATTTTCGGCTTCTAACCATTCTTCTTGACCTTCTGGATAATTGGTAATTACTAATTTCACAGGATCTAAAACCGCCATTACACGTGGTGCAATTTTGTTTAAATCTTCACGAACACAGAATTCTAAAAGCGAAACATCAATCAAATTATCACGTTTTGCAATTCCGATAGTTTTAGCAAAATTTCGGATTGAAGCTGGCGTATAACCGCGTCTTCTCATACCAGAGATCGTTGACATTCTTGGGTCATCCCAACCTGTAACGTGCTTTTCTTCAACTAATTGCAATAATTTACGTTTCGAAACTACAGTATGCGATAAATTTCTACGCGCAAATTCTCTTTGTTTTGGACGCACTTTAGTTTCATCATAAATTTGATTCAAAAACCAATCATATAATTCACGGTGAGGTAAGAATTCTAACGTACAAAAAGAATGCGAAATTTGCTCTAAATAATCACTTTCACCATGTGCCCAGTCGTACATTGGATAAATACACCAATCGTTTCCTGTTCTGTGGTGATGTGCGTGCATAATACGATAAATGATTGGATCACGCATCAACATATTGTTAGCGCCCATCGAAATTTTAGCACGTAAAACGTGAGTTCCTTTTTCGAATTCTCCGTTTTTCATTCGTGTAAATAAGTCTAAATTCTCTTCGATAGAGCGATTTCTGTAAGGAGAATCGGTTCCAGGAGTAGTTGGCGTACCTTTTTGTTGCGCCATTTCTTCCGAAGTTTGGCTATCTACATACGCTTTATCTTTTTTGATTAATTCCACTGCCCAATCATACAATTGTTGAAAATAATCCGAAGCATAACATTCTTTGTCCCATTTGTAGCCCAACCATTCTACATCGCGCTTAATAGCATCAACGTATTCTTGCTCTTCTTTTGATGGATTAGTATCGTCGAAACGAAGGTTAACTGGAGCATTGTAATCGATTCCTAAACCAAAATTTAAACAAATAGCACTCGCGTGACCTACATGCAAATACCCATTTGGCTCTGGTGGAAAACGAAAACGTAATTTATCTGCTGACAAACCATTTTTTAAATCTTCTTCAATGATTTGTTCTATAAAATTCAATGATTTTTCTTCTGTTGACATAGTATCAAAAATTTATGCAAAGATATATAAACTTTCATGGTTTAATACCTTAAAAATGGCTAAA
>NZ_JAIWOF010000043.1 GCF_020217025.1 Flavobacterium sp.
AATTGGTAAATTTGGTATATAATAAATGAAAAAATGGGAACTATTAAATTACAAAATATCAGAACATTTTCTTATCATGGTTGTTTAATTGAGGAAGGAAAAATAGGCTCTGATTACCGAGTAGATTTAGAAATTAAAACTGATTTACGCAAATCATCCCAAACCGATGATTTAACCGATACAGTTGATTATGTACATTTAAACAAAATTGTAGCAGAGGAAATGGCCATTCGTTCTAAATTATTAGAGCATGTTGCCCAACGCATTATCACAAGATGTTTTGCGGAAATTCCATCGATTTCTCGAATAAAATTAGCGGTTTCTAAATTGAATCCTCCAATTGGTGGCGATGTAGAAGCGGTTACAATAGAAATGGAAGAGTTTAGAAATTAACTCTTCCATTTGTTTTTAGTCTATTTTGTAAACTCTTTTCTTGTATAAATTGCTCGATGCCACAATATGAGCAAGTGCGTCTTTAGCAAATTCTTCATTCAAAGCAACTGGAATTAATTCGGTGTCACTTTTTACTTTGAACTGCAATGGTTTTGCATTTGGATTTAAGATAACAATATCATCTTCTACCCTAAAAGCGTAAGTTTCATGGAATAACATAATGGTTCTTCCTTTTGTTCCTTTTAGTAGTTTTAATAAATTTCTTCCTGGCATTGGTGTTTTAGTTGTGATACCTGATAAAGCTAAAACCGTTGATGGAATATCCATTTGACTTGCTAAATTATCGTAAGTAATTCCTTTTTCAATATTTGGCGCAATAATTAAAGCTGGGATATGAAATTTATTCACTGGAACTAAATTTTTACCATACGTTCTGGTATTATGATCGGCAATAACAACAAAAATAGTGTTCTTAAAATAGGCTTCTTTTTTGGCCAATTCGAAAAATTTTCCAATTGAAAAATCGGCATATTTCATCGCATTATGAACTGTATTTTTAGGTTGTTCGTAAAGTTGAATTCTACCATCAGGAAATTCAAATGGCTCGTGATTTGAAGTAGAAAACATCAAAGAAAAGAACGGTTTATTTCCAAGATTTTTATAATATTCATTAGCTTTCACTGCTAAATCTTCATCTGAATAACCCCAAGTTCCTTTCATGGCATATTTCTTTCCATCTTTATCGAAATCGGTTTCATCTATGATATTTTTAAAACCATTTCCATTGAAAAAAGAAGCCATATTATCAAAATTTGCCATTCCACCATAAATGAAACTCGTATCGTAATTTTGACGACCAAAAGCATCAGCTAGCGTAAAAAATCCTTGTTGTGAACCGCCTAATTTCACAATACTTTCTGATGGATTAGGTAAAAATCCAGCGGTTACTTGCTCAATACCTCTTACACTTCGAGTTCCGGTACAATATAAATTGGTAAATAATAATCCTTCTTTTGATAATTTATCCAATTCAGGTGTTAAAGGTAAACCGTTTAAACATCCTACATATTCAGCTCCTAGACTTTCTTGTAAAAAGATTACCACGTTGTATTTTGGTTGTGGAGCATCTGGCTTTTGAAGGTGTAAAAAAGGAACTTCACCTGCAATAAATTCGGTAACATCCATGTATTTTTTTACACGCGTATAAGCTTCCAATTCGTCCATTTTACCGTATTTCTTAACATCACCTTCATTCTTCATCGAATAAGCTGCAAATGCAACCGTGTAAAGCGAATTTAATCCCAATGAGTTCGTCATTTGATCGGAACAAAAGATGGCATTACTAGCATTTATAGGACGTTTAGAAGTTAAACTTCCACGAGCACCCCAAAACAAGAAAAAAGCAACAACTAAAAACAAAAGTAATTTGGTTTTATAGTTACTTTCTTGAGGATAAAATATTTTTTTACCGTGTTTAAAAGCAAAAAACAAAGCAATTCCAAGTAAAATAGTAGTGATGATTAAAGAAGGTAAATAACTTTTTAATAAGGTTCCTACTACTTCTTTAGGATAAATTAAATAATCTAAAAACAAGCGATTTGGACGCGTATCGTATTGATTGATAAAATCTAATGTTGATAATTCCATCAACAGAAACAAAAACAAGAAGAAGATAAAGTAAATATTAAAGAACTTTTTGAAGTGTTTTAAAACCGAATCGGGAAGTAATGAAATTAAAACCGTTGGTAAAAATGCGATGTAACACATTAAAATTAAATCGAAACGAAGACCAATTAGAAACAATTGTCCATAGTTAGGATTCTCCACAACACGTTCTTTGAACACAAAAAACAAAAGAATTCTACTAATAGTGGTTATAGATAAACCGATTAAGAAAAAACTAAATATGGGTTTTAAGTAACGTAAATTCTTCATAATTAATCAACTATTTGTTTTGCACAAAATTAAACTTTAAAACTAAATATTTGTACTTAATAAATGCTTAATATTTTTGGAAAAGAGGAAATAAAATGTAAATTTGCAGTCCGTTCAAACAATGGCGTCGTGGCCGAGCGGCTAGGCAGCGGTCTGCAAAACCGTCTACCCCGGTTCGAATCCGGGCGATGCCTCCAAAGAGTTACTAGAAATAGTAGCTCTTTTTTTGTTTTAATTTTTAAGAGAAATTAATTAAAGATATTCCGGGCGATGTCTCTAAAACCTTCAAAAAACTTGGAGGCTTTTTTGTGGGGTGATTTTTAGAAAATATTATTCAGTAATTGTAGTATCTGGTAATAACTTATTTGTTATCATTTCTTTTTCTTTTGGGAAGAAACCTTGAAGGATAAAAAACAATCCAAAAATTGAGATAACTAAACTGATTACTCTTTTAATTTTATAGATGTTTGCTGGAATTAATTTGTGTTTTAGTTGTTTTGCTAATAGAATTTTAGCGACATCAAAAGCTAAATAAAATGCTAAAATAGCTGCAAAAAAGATGGAAATTCTTGAAGTATTCATTTCCATTTGTGGTCCATAGGTTATGATAATCATCATCCAAAAACCTAGTACTCCAATGTTAATGAAATTCAATAAAAATCCTTTAAAAAACAATGCGAAATAATTCTTTTTAGGAATGTTATCATCGTCTTGTTCCTCGTCTTGTTGTTTTTTAAAATTACGTTTTAACATAATAAAAGAGGTTAAACCGTAAACCAACATGATAATTCCGCCAATAATAAACAAAGTGGGATTATCTTTTAATTGTTCTAGTAGTTGATTGGTACTTAAATAAGCTATTAAAATAAAGATAATATCACCAAAAACAATTCCTAAGTCAAAAACAAAAGCTGCTCTAAACCCTTTAGTAATACTGGTTTCAAGTAATACAAAAAAACCAGGACCAATTGAAAAAGCTAACAATAGTCCCCAAGGAATTGCGGTAAGTATATCGTGTAAATGCAAATTGCGAAGTTAAAAGTTTGAACTACGAAGTTAAGAAATTATTTAGCTTGTTCAATAGTTCCTCCAGCGATTTTCTTTTCGTTAATTTGTTTTGGTTTCCCGTAAATAGTGATTTCGCCACCAGCTCTTGTTTTAGCATCCACAAAATCAGTTGCATATACATTTGCCATTCCACCAGCATTTACAGTTACAACAGTTTGTTGAGTTTTACAATCTTGACCATCGTATTTTCCACCTGAATTCGATACAATATCTTGATTTTTTACAGTTCCTTTTGTAGTTACAATACTTCCTTGTGAAACACGAACTTGTAATCTATCCGCTTGTAAATTAGTTAATTTAATTTCAGAACCTTCTTTACAAATGATATCAAAATTAATGGCAGAAATTTCATCTTTTGAAGAAACTCTACTTCCTTCATTTGCTTCTACAGCGTCTAATTTTTTGTAATAAACGGTAGCGGAAACATCGTCACCACTTAACATTTTAGTTAAAGGCATTCTGATTTTTAATTCACCATTTTTATTGATTACTTCAACTTCTTGAGAATTAGCTCCAGTTAAAACGATTTTATTTTCACTGGAAGCTACTAAGTTGACATCAATTTTATCGAAAGCGGTTACTTTAGTAAAATCACCAACGTTTTTTTCGGTTTGTGCAAAAGCTATTGAACTAATTAATAGTAAACTATAAACTATTTTTTTCATTTTAATATTTTTAAATTCTTATAAAAAAATAATTATTCTCTTTTTCTCAAATAATGAAAATCCAATTGTTTTTTCACTAAATCGGCATTTTTTACTTTAACGTAAATTTCGTCTCCTAATTGTAAAATATTTTTAGAAACTTCACCTACTAAAGCATATTGTTTATCATCAAAGGTGTAATAATCATCTTTTATTTCACGAATACGAACCATTCCTTCGCATTTGTTTTCAATGATTTCTACATAAATTCCCCATTCGGTAACTCCAGAGATTACACCTAAAAATTCTTCATCTTTATGATCTTGCATGTATTTTACTTGCATGTATTTCACTGAATCTCTTTCGGCTTGAGCGGCTAAACCTTCCATTTGTGAAGAATGCACACATTTTTCTTCGTATTCATCTTCACTTACACTTTTTCCACCATCTATGTAAAATTGTAACAAACGGTGTGCCATAACATCTGGATAACGACGAATTGGCGAGGTAAAATGACTGTAATAATCAAATGCTAATCCGTAGTGACCAATATTTTCGGTAGAATACGCTGCTTTACTCATACTTCTAATCGTAAGTGTATCTACTAAATTTTGCTCTTTTTTACCTTGAACTTCTTCTAATAAATTATTCAATGAACTCGAAATGTCTTTTTTTGAACGGAAATTGATTATATAACCAAACTTAGCAATTACAGTTTGAAGATTGATTAATTTATCTTCATTTGGTTCATCATGAATTCTGTAAATAAAGGTTTTCTTTTGTTTTCCAATGAATTCCGCTACTTTTCTATTTGCTAATAACATGAATTCTTCAATCAAATGATTTGCATCTTTACTTTGTTTGAAGTACACTCCAATCGGTTCCGCATCTTCATTCAAATTGAATTTTACTTCTACTTTATCAAACGAAATTGCGCCTGCTGCCATTCTTTTTCTACGAAGAATTTTAGCTAATTCATCCACTTTTAAAGTAGCCTCAACTATTGGTTTTGGAACGATATATTCGCTTCCAGTTAATGAAATTTCAGCTGGAATTACATCTGATTTAGTTTCAATGATACTCTGTGCTTCTTCATAAGCAAAACGTTGATCAGAATACGTTACTGTTCTTCCAAACCATGCATCTAACACTTCTGCTTTATCATTCAATTGAAAAACAGCTGAAAACGTATATTTTTCTTCATGTGGTCGAAGTGAACAAGCAAAGTTGGATAATACTTCAGGAAGCATTGGAACCACTCTATCGACTAAATAAACAGAAGTAGCTCTTTTATAAGCTTCATCATCTAAAATTGTTCCTTCTTGTAAATAATGCGAAACATCGGCAATATGAACTCCGATTTCGTAATTTCCATTTTCTAAAACCTGAAACGATAACGCATCATCAAAATCTTTTGCATCTTTCGGGTCAATCGTAAACGTTAAAACATCACGCATATCGCGACGTTTTTTAATTTCTTCTTCAGTTATTGAAGTATCTATTTTATTAGCATACGCTTCTACTTCAATTGGAAAATCATACGGTAAACCATATTCCGCTAAAATCGCATGAATTTCAGTATTGTGTTCACCTGGTTTTCCTAAAACTTTAATCACAGAACCAAAAGGAGAATCGGCTTTTTTAGGCCAATCTTCTAAAGTTACTAAAACTACATCACCGTGTTCTGCATCACCAATTTTATTTTTTGGAATGAAGATATCAGTATACATTTTAGCATTGGCAGTGGTTACGAAAGCAAAGTTTTTTTGGATATCAATAACACCAACAAACTCTGTTTTTTTACGTTCTAAAATTTCTAAAACTTCAGCTTCTGGCTTACGAGAACTTCTTCTGTTGTAGATATACGCTTTTACTTTATCACCATCTAAAGCATGATTTAAATTAATAAACGGAATAAAAACATCGTCTTCTAATTCGTCACAAACAAAATAACCTGTTTTACGAGACGTCATATCAACAATTCCTTCGTAGTATTCGGCTTTGGAAATAATTTGATATTTTCCAATTTCTGTTTCGTGAATTTTATCTTGTGCTTTAAGTATTTTTAAATCTCTAATTATTTCGTTTCGACTTTTGGTATCGCTTAACTCTAAAACAGCAACTATTTGCTTGTAATTAAAAGATTTAGAAGGTTCTCTTGAAAGTATTTTAAATATTTGTGCAGTAAAATCTTTTGGTTTATTTCCTAATTTTTTTGGTTTCTTACTCATTGTATCATTTCTAATTAATGCTGAAAGTTACGAAATTGTTATAAGTAATTAGTAAGAGAGGCTCAGTTTTAATGAAAAAATAACTTTTCGTATATTTGTGAAATAACGAAAAATGTAAAAGATATGAATGATTTTGTAGTAGTTGCTATTTTTAACAACCAGAAAGAAACCATGAAATTAAGAAGTGTATTGGAACGAAAAAAAATTCCATACATTATTCAAGATGAAACTGTAGTATCGGTTGATCCATTGCAAAGTATTGGTTTTGGAAACATTACTTTGAAAATAGAAGAACAAAATGTTGAACAAGTAAAAAAAATACTTGTCGATTTAAAAAAAGAAAAATTAATTGTTTAATAAAAATTTAGGATTTACAATAAGTAAATCCTTTTTTATTTCATCACATGGAAAACTTTATAACCGTTGCAATTTTTAACTACCAACACGAAACTTTAATTATTAAAAATCTATTAGAGCAAGAAGAAATAACTTATTTTTTTGAAAACGAAACTATCGTTGGGATCGATCCCTTCGCTACAATTGCTTACGGCGGAATCAAATTAAAAGTACATCCAAACGATGAAGCAACCGTAAAAGAAATTCTTAAAAAACTAAACGAAGACGATCATTTAAAAATTGTTTAATTTTTTAAAAGCTGAAAGTTTTCAACATATATTAAAAACAACAAAAAATATTTTTAATTAAATTTAAATTTATGATGGTTATTATAGCGTGTTAATATGTGGAATAAGTTTTTTTACAGAAGTAGTTTTTAAAAGTTATCGTTACTTATACAACGTAATTAACAATTTAAAAAATTAGTAAAGAACTGAAAATAAGAGT
This sequence comes from Flavobacterium sp., assembly GCF_020217025.1. Lineage (GTDB taxonomy): Bacteria > Bacteroidota > Bacteroidia > Flavobacteriales > Flavobacteriaceae > Flavobacterium. The sequence goes on from NZ_JAIWOF010000043.1 coordinate 7,115, forward strand.
TTCTAAATTCTTTAATTTATAGTTATCAACAGTTGTTGAAATATAATTTTATATTCGTTTTGTAAATAACTTCAATTGTTGATTTCTGTTGAAAACTGATTTTTTTCTATTGATAACTTTTCTAAAAATTCATGAAACTAAATTAGGATTTTCAATTCCAGTTTTGGATTACAATTTTTTAATTAACAACCAAAAAAAACTTCTTATTTTCTATCCAAAGTTGTTAACAATTAGTGTTAAATTAAGTTTAACTGATTATCAATGATTTACGTAAAGAAATTAACAATGTGTAATTTTTGGTTTACTTTATTACATAATTCATTGGTTTTAAAGTATTTGGTTAAAAAAATATCAAAATAAGAATCATATTATTAATACTCCTTAATCTTTAGTATTTTTGCATATACAAAACACACAACAACTTATGAAAATTTCAATTGGAAACGACCATGCTGGTCCAGATTATAAAAAAGCTATTGTTGAATTCTTAGAAGAAAAAGGACATACTGTTTACAACCACGGAACTGATACTTTTGATAGTGTAGATTATCCAGATTTTGGTCATCCTGTAGCCTACGATGTAGAAAGTAAAAAAGCGGATTTAGGAATCGTAATTTGTGGTTCAGGAAACGGAATTGCTATGACCGCCAACAAACACCAAGATATTCGTTGTGCACTTTGTTGGACAAAAGAAATTGCTGCTTTAGCACGTCAGCATAACGATGCGAATATTATTAGTATTCCAGCTCGTTATACTTCTATTCAACAAGCTATTGAAATGGTAGATACGTTTTTAAATACGCCATTTGAAGGAGGAAGACACGGAAATCGCGTGAAAAAAATCGCTTGTAAATAATCCAAAATTTAAAAACAATTCAAATGGAAGTCCAAAAAATAGATTTGAATTGTATTAAAAATACTTATAAAAAACGACCATGTGATTCTCACAAAGGAACACATGGTCATGCTTTATTAATTGCAGGAAGTTCAGATAAAATCGGCGCTGCGATTATTGCCGCTAAAGCTTGTTTACGTTCAGGTGTTGGGTTATTAACCGTTGCTTTTTATCCTGAAAATAAAAATATTCTTTTCAATTCGATTCCAGAAGCGATGTATGCTAATACTTGTGTGATGAATGATTTATCACCTTACAATGCTATCGGAATTGGTCCTGGAATTGGCTTAGATGAAATCAGCCTGCAATACATTTACGAATTATATGAAAACAAACTTCCCGTTGTTTTTGATGCGGATGCTTTGAATTTAATTGCGAAATACAAAATCGATTGGAAGCATTTTAATTTTTCATTTGTGCTAACACCGCATCCAAAAGAGTTTGACCGTTTATTTGGTGAACACGATTCAGAATCAGAAAGAAGAAATACAGCCATCCAAAAATCTAAAGAATTAAATTGTGTTATTGTTTTAAAAGGTCATAAAACTTTTATCACGGATGGAATTCAGAATTTTGAAAACACTACTGGAAATTCTGGTCTCGCAAAAGGTGGTTCTGGTGATGCTTTGACCGGAATGATTACTTCATTTTTGGCACAAGGTTATACTACTTTAGAAGCTGCTAAATTAGGCGTTTATCTTCACGGATTGGCTGCAGATATTACACTTCAAACACAAAGTGAGGAAAGTATGTTAATAACGGATGTTATTGAAAATATAGGTTTAGCTTTTAAACATTTGAATTCCGAAATACAATAAAACAATCTGAAGTATTGCAATAGCATAAAAGGCTAATATAAAAGAAAACTTATTGGTTTTGTGTTTGAAAAGATACATGCTTACAATTCCTCCAATAGTTCCACCAACGCTAGTCAAAAAAAGTAATTTGAATTCTGAAATTCGTCTTTTATTGTTTTTAGCTCGCCATTTATCGTAACCAAATGTTAAAAAACAAAGGCTGTTAATCACAATTAAATAAATAAATAGTACTTCCAAAAGCTAATAATTTTGTCCAAAGATAGTATTTTAGCAGTTCAATTTTTATTTACGATGACCCACATTCAATTCATTCAAAACCAAACTAACATTGCTCCAAAAAGCATTGAAGCTACTATAAAATTACTTTCAGAAGATTGTACGATTCCATTTATTTCTCGTTACCGAAAAGATCAAACTGGAAATTTAGATGAGGTACAAATCGAGGCGATTTCGAAATTAAACAAGCAATTTGATGAAATCATCAAACGAAAAGAAAGTATTTTAAAATCGATTGAAGAGCAAAATGCACTTTTACCCGAATTGAAATCCAAAATTGAAAACAGTTTCGATTTACAAGAATTGGAAGATTTCTATTTACCTTATAAAAAGAAGAAAAAAACCAAAGCCGATGTTGCTCGTGAAAGCGGATTAGAACCGTTGGCCAAAATCATTATGAGTCAAAAAAATGAGGATATTGAGTTTTTAGCTTCCAAATATTTGAATGAGAATGTAAAAAATGAAGACGAAGCTTTACAAGGTGCTCGCGATATTATTGCCGAATGGATTAACGAAAATATCTTTATTCGTAAAAATTTACGTCGTATGTTCCAAAGAAAAGCTGAAATTTCAACAAAGGTTGTTAAAACAAAAAAAGACGACGAAGCTGCTCAAAAATTTTCTCAATATTTCGATTGGTCAGAACCGATTTCCAAAGCACCATCGCATCGTTTATTAGCTATGTTACGAGCTGAAGCCGAAGGTTTTGTAAAATTAAATGTCGCAATTGAAAAGGAAGAAGCATTAGATTTTATCGAAGAAAACATTATCAAAAATAAAAATTCGGATGCAACCGAACATTTGGAATTGGCGATAAAAGACAGTTACAAACGTTTGTTAGAACCTGCTATTTCTAATGAAACTTTACAAGAAGCAAAAGCAAAAGCTGATATCAAA
>NZ_JAIWOF010000044.1 GCF_020217025.1 Flavobacterium sp.
GCGATTGACGTATTTTCAGAAAATCTACGTCAGTTGTTGTTAGCGCCACCATTAGGTGAAAAACGAATTTTAGCCATCGACCCGGGTTATAGAACTGGTTGTAAAGTCGTGTGTTTGGATGAAAAAGGCGATTTGTTAAACAACGAAACCATTTATCCACACGCACCACAAAATGATACCGCTATGGCGATGAAAAAAATCCGTTCGATGGTGAATGCGTATAATATTGAAGCCATTTCTATCGGAAACGGAACGGCTTCTCGTGAAACGGAATTTTTCATTAAAAAAATCGCTTTTGACAAACCGGTTCAAGTATTTGTAGTTTCAGAAGCTGGAGCATCTGTATATTCTGCGAGTAAAATTGCGAGAGAAGAATTTCCAAATTACGATGTAACCGTTCGTGGTTCTGTTTCGATTGGAAGACGACTTTCTGACCCATTAGCAGAATTGGTAAAAATTGATCCAAAATCCATTGGTGTTGGGCAATATCAGCACGATGTAGACCAAACAAAATTACAATCAGCATTAGATAGCACCGTAATGAGTTGTGTGAATTCTGTTGGGATTAACATCAATACTGCTAGTAAATCGTTGTTGAGTTATGTTTCGGGAATTGGTGAAAAAATGGCGGAAAATATTGTTGCTTATCGTTCGGAAAACGGACCTTTTGAAGATAGAAAACAACTGAAAAAAGTACCACGATTAGGAGAAAAAGCGTATCAACAAGCCGCAGCTTTCATTAGAATTCGCGATGGGAAAAATCCGTTGGATAATTCGGCAGTGCATCCAGAAGCGTATCCCATTGTGGAAAAAATGGCTAAAGATTTAGGTATCAAAACCAATGAATTAATCGCCAACAAAGAAAAAATAGCTCAAATAAAACCAGAAAACTACATCACGGCAGAAATCGGGATTTTAACTTTAAAAGACATTTTAAAAGAGTTAGAAAAGCCAGGGTTAGACCCAAGAAAAGCGGCAAAAATTTTCGAATTCGATCCAAATGTGCGTTCCATTTCCGATTTAAGAACCGGCATGATTTTACCCGGAATTGTGAATAACATTACCGCTTTTGGATGTTTCGTAGATTTAGGAATCAAAGAAAGTGGTTTGGTTCACATTTCGCAATTAAAAGAAGGCTATGTTTCGGATGTAAATGAAGTCGTAAAAATGCACCAACACGTTCAAGTAAAAGTCGTTGAGGTGGATGAAGCGAGAAAGCGAATTCAGTTGACAATGATATTGTAATCGAGTAAAAATATAAAATCCCAAACTCTAACTAATAAAAGTTGGAATTTGGGATTTTAAATATTGAAAAGAAAAACTATTCTTTTTCTTTTGTTTCTTCTTCTTTTTTAGAATTAGCAGGTTGGTCGTCTTTTGCTGCGTTTTTGAACTCTTTAATACCAGTTCCAATTCCTTTCATTAATTCTGGAATTTTCTTACCACCAAAAAGTAAAACAATAATAGCGATTATAAGAATAACTTGTGTTGGACCAACAACTCCTAAAAATATAGCTAGTGCATTCATTTTTTCTAAATTTTAAAGTACAAAGATATAAAGAAATTAACAAATGATTATTTTTTAACGATTAATTATACAATTCGAAATTAGAAACCCGTTGTATTTAGTATATTTGTGTAATTAATATGTTTTAAAAATGGCTAATAAAAGGCTAAAAAGACAACTTTTATTAAGAAAATTATTCAATAAGAGAAGGTTAGTTATTCTTAACGAGGATACTTTTGAAGAAACTTTTTCATTAAAATTAAATTTAATGAACGTCTTTGTGGTGGCAACGGTTGGCGCTATTTTAATCATTTTTGTTACTACTTATATCATTGCTTTTACACCACTTCGCGAGTATATTCCAGGTTATGCTTCTACTAAATTGAAACAAGAAGCCTTGGAAATGGCAATAAAATCAGATTCCCTTGAAAAATCGGTAAAAATCAATAACGCTTATATCGCTTCCATAAAAAAAGTGCTTACTGGCGATTTAGAGTATGCCAAATTAAATAAAGATTCGATAAAAGCTCTAGATGCTGCAGAATTGGATTTATCAGAACTCGCTCCAACAGAGAAAGAAAAAGAACTTCGTGAACAAGTTATAAAAGAAGATAAATACAACGTTTTTGAATCTTCAAAACCTAAAGTAAGTTTTGTATTGTTTCCGCCAGCTCAAGGAAGTATTTTACAAAAATATAATGTTGGAAATAAACATTTAGCTGTTACCGTTGCATTGACCAACAATACACCAATCAAAGCTGTAGCAGCTGGAACCATTATTTTTTCGGATTGGACACCAAGTTCTGGATATGTGGTGATTGTACGTCATAAAGATGATATTTTATCGGTGTATAAAAACGCAGCTTCGGTAACTAAAAAACAAGGAAACACAGTGAAATCAGGAGAAGTTATCGCTCTTGCTGGAAACGCAAATACGGTTCAAAATTCAGGCGCGACCTTACATTTTGAATTATGGAAAGACGGTTTCCCAATTGATCCAACTCAATTTATCAATTTCAATTAACATGTCAGTAAAAGCTTTTGCGGCCAAGTTATTTGCCAAAAGAATTCACGCCAAAACTCAAAAATGGGCCAATTATCCTGTTGAAACCCAACAAAAAGTTTTTGAAGAATTAATCAAAGAAGCGACTCATACGCAATTTGGAAAAGACCACGATTTCAATTCGATAAAAAGTCATTCCGATTTTATTCAAAAAGTGCCCGTTCGCGATTACGAAGGCTTGAAACATTATGTTGATAAAGTCGTAAAAGGCGAAGAAAATGTGCTTTGGAAAGGAAAACCGCTTTATTTTGCTAAAACTTCTGGAACTACTTCTGGTGCCAAATATATTCCGTTGACAAAAGAATCAATGCCGTTTCATATTCAAGCCGCTCGAAATGCGATTTTGAGTTATATACATGAAACAGGAAAAGCCGATTTTGTATCAGGAAAAATGATTTTCTTGCAAGGAAGTCCCATTTTAGAAGAGAAAAACGGAATCAAACTCGGAAGATTATCCGGAATTGTAGCGCATTTTGTTCCGAAATATTTACAAAAAAACCGCATGCCAAGTTGGGAAACCAATTGCATCGAAGATTGGGAAACTAAAGTCAATGCCATTGTAGAAGAAACCATCAAGGAAAATATGTCGGTGATTTCTGGAATTCCGTCATGGGTGCAAATGTATTTTGAGAAGTTAAAGGAAAAAGCAAACAAACCAGTTGGCGAAATCTTCAAAAACTTCAATTTGTTCATTTATGGCGGCGTGAATTACGAACCTTATCGAGCAAAATTTGAAAATTTAATTGGGAGAAAAGTCGATTCGATAGAATTATTTCCAGCTTCCGAAGGTTTTTTTGCTTATCAAGATTCACAAAAAGAAAAAGGCATGTTGTTGTTATTGAATTCTGGAATTTTCTACGAATTCATAAAAGCAGACGAATTTTTCACTGAACATCCAAAACGATACACTATTGGCGAAGTAGAATTAGGTGTAAATTATGTTTTAATTATTTCTACCAACGCTGGACTTTGGGCTTATAACATTGGTGACACGGTTCAGTTTACAAGTTTAAAACCATATAGAGTAATCGTTTCAGGAAGAATCAAGCATTATATTTCCGCTTTTGGCGAACACGTAATTGGAAAAGAAGTGGAATCAGCACTAAAAGAAGTAATGGAGGGAACAGATATTCGAGTAAATGAATTTACAGTTGCGCCACAAATTACACCAACCGAAGGTTTGCCGTATCATGAATGGTTTATTGAATTCGAAAATGAACCCAATAATCTAGAAGATTTCGCGTTAAAAATTGATGCTGCGATGCGCAAACAAAACGTGTATTACGATGATTTGATTGTTGGGAATGTGCTGCGAACATTAGTCATCACAAGCGTTCCAAAAAATGGTTTTCAAGACTATATGAAATCCATAGGCAAATTAGGCGGACAAAATAAATTACCTAGATTAAGTAACGATAGAAAAATTGCACAGTTTTTTGAGATAAAAGAATAAAGATGAAAGAAAAAAGATTGATTTGGTTTTTTCTTATCGTTTCCCAATTTGTGTTTTCACAAATCCGTGGCGTGGTCAAAGACAGTATTTCTGGCGAACCGATTCCGTATGTGAATATTTGGGTAGAGAATGAAACTGTTGGAACTACTTCGGAAGCGGATGGAAGTTTTTCATTGGATATAAAAGACGAGAAAGTATTGATTTTTTCTGCTTTGGGTTTTGAAACAAAGAAATTATCTTCTAAAAGCGAAGTAATTCTACTAAAACCAAAAGTTTTTGAGTTGAAAGAAGTGATGGTTTTAAATCAAAAAAAAACTAAAGAATTAGAAATTGGTGATGCTCATAAAGTTCATATAAGTCAATTATCGGGAAATAAACCATGGATTTATGCTAAGTTATTCAATTATGACTATAAGTATAAGGAAACTCCATTTGTTAAGAAAATTGTTTTTTACTCAAATAGCGATATTAAAGGCGCAAAGATTAAAATAAGAATTTTTGGTTTTAATGATTCAATTCCATCCGAAGATTTAATAAATGAAGACATAATTGTTACGGTAAAAGGAGGAATGAAAAAAAACACCATAGATGTTTCTCACTATAACATTGAATTTCCAAAAAGTGGCTTGGTAATTGGCTTGGAATGGTTAATTATTGAAGAGAATAAATATTTCTTTACTTATAAAGACACAAAAACAAAACAAAAAGTAAGTTTAGAGAACTACGCACCATCATTAGTAATCAATCATTCACCTGATGAAATTTCATTTACTTATTCAAAAGGGAAATGGTATAAGCATAAAAGACATTCTTCTAATTTCAAAAAAGAATGGAATAATAAAGTTAACACACCTGCAATAAATCTTATACTAACAAATTAATGAAAACCTTATTTTTCTTTTTTATCTCATTTTCCCTTTCCGCACAAATCCGCGGCGTGGTCAAAGACAGTATTTCGGGCGAACCGATTCCATTTGTTAATATTTGGGTCGAGAATGAAACTGTTGGAACTACTTCGGAAGCGGATGGCACGTTTTTTTTAGAAGCTTCAAAACAAAAAAGCATTGTGATTTCGGTTTTAGGGTACGAAAGAAAAACCTTGAAAGGAAGTGAAATTTCGGAAGTGTTTTTAAAACCTATGACTTACGATTTAAGAGAAGTGGTGATTTTAAATAAAAAGCAATCCAAGCAAATTGAAATTGGCGATATCAAGAACGCTATTTTTCAATCGTTTGACAATGGACCCAAAATTGAAGCTAAGTTTTTTCCGTATCAAGCTTCTTACAGCAAAACAAAGTTTATAAAAGAAGTCACTATTTTTACTGATAGTCGAATAGATGATGCGACAATAAAACTTCACTTTTACAGCGTAGATGAAAACGGATTTCCAGGTGAAGAATTATTAACCAAAGATTACGTCGTAACGCTAAAAAAAGGAGTAATTAAACACCGTTTTAACATATCGCAATTTGATTTAGTTTTTCCCGAAAAAGGAATGTTTGTAGCCTATGAAAAATTGTTAATTGAAAGCAACAAAACCGGTACCAAATACCAACCTTATGTATTGTATAATTATGTTGAAAGAGACTTTTTTTATACGTATGCTTACGGAAAATGGAGTAAGCAATCGGGTGAAAATTCAGAGAAAATCAGTGTAAATGAGCCTTCAATAAACCTGATTTTATCGAACTAAAATAAAAAACACTACATTTGTAGGTTAGAAAATATAAAAATTAATGAAAGACATTAAAAACATTTCGCGCTCAAGAGCGCAAGAGTCCTCAGCAGCTATTGAGCGACTGTACATTACCATGAGACATTTATTTAACAGAGGTTTTTATAAACCAATGGGTGTTTCAGGAGAAACTTTAAGAGAAGCTTTATTAGCGCTTCGACCAGAAATTTACGGTTCTATTGCCGAAGAAAAAGTAGAATTAAACGGACTTTTATACGTAATTGAACGTTTACCTATTGGAATTGAAGAATGCCGTTACATTAACTTAACTTCAGATGAAGGTTATTCAAATTCGCACTTTAAAGCGATTGTTCCTCCAAAAAGAAGAAGAAATTGTTACCGTATTGACGACGAACAAATGAACGTAGAAATCACACGTGGACGTTCGGATATTTATGATATTTTAACGCATTTGACGTTTATTTTTATCGAATCACACAAAATTAAAGATAGAGTTTTAATTGATGATGAAGGAGCAGTTTCACGCGATTGGCAAAAATTAGAATCAGCTGTAAAACAAACTAAAAAGCTACCTTTAGTGGAACGTGAAAAAGCAATTTCTCATGCGGCTAACGTTTTAGGAAGAACTTTTGCTGAAGTACAAGATATTTATGATGATTTTGCTACTCCAGAAGCACCAGATAGATTTTTACACGTAGTGTATTGGTTAGGAAAATTAGCTATTGAGGAAGTAGTTGACAACAATAAAAGAACCATAACTTTTAGTCCAATTTTACGAGAACGATTAGGTCATCATATTTATGGTGATATTTGGGCTACTACTATTAAAGAAGTTTTATTAAAAAATAATTTATTAGAACGTCCTATTCATATTATTAGTGCGAATATGCACAGTGTTATGAATTCTATTTTTGCTGAACCTGTTTTAGGAAAAAAATACAAAAACACACCTGAATTTCAGATATTTGAAGATTTAAGTAGTTCAGCAAACAAAGATTTACGCAAGAAAGTTGAAGATTTTGCGTTACAACAAGGAATGATTTCGTTGCCAGATGCATCAGGAACTAATATTGATGTTCAAATTTTTGATACAGCGAAAATTGATTTAACAAAAACCATTTTTGCTACTTCGAAATTAGCTAAAGAAAAACCAGTTCTTATTGTAATGGATTATGCCTTTGGCGAACAAGCTTTTGAAACGATTGATGAGTTGTTAAAACCATACAAAGCTGAAAAGAAAAGCAAAACGTTTTTAAATGTAGAGTCTGTTTCAATCATGGGTAAAGCCGGAATTCTAGAAGGAGGAAAAGGTGACATTATGATTCCAACAGCGCATGTGAATGAAGGAACAGCTGATAATTATCCTTTTGATAATGAGTTAACCAAAGAAATGTTTGAGGGTAATGGAATTCCCGTTTTTGCTGGACCTATGATTACGGTTTTAGGAACGTCGCTTCAAAACAGAGATTTGTTGAAGTTTTTCCATGAATCTACCTGGGAAGCTATAGGATTAGAAATGGAAGGTGCTTATTATCAAAAAGCAATTCAATCGGCTTCAAAAATTAGAAAAAGTATCAATCCAGATGTAAAAGTTAGATACGCTTATTATGCTTCTGATAACCCTTTAGAAACAGGAAGTACATTAGCATCAGGTGGATTAGGAACCACAGGAGTAAAACCTACGTATTTAATTACGATTAAAATATTAGAACAAATCTTTAACGTAAAATAAACATTAATGAGTACAAATTCTCAAAATCAAGAAATCAATTTAGGACAAATAGGAACAGGAATTAAAAACCTTTTTAATGGAATAATTAATTCTATCTTCGATTTTATATTCTTTGTAAAAAAGAAAATTATTGTTGTTGTGGTTTTATTTGTCTTAGGAGTCGTATTAGGAATATTGTTAGATAAAAAGCACAGTTATATTCAAAAAATGATTTTGATTCCTAATTTTGGAAGTAATGAGTATTTGTATAATAAAATAAGTTTATTAGAGTCAAAATTAAAAGAAAAAGATGTTGTCTTTTTTAAATCCATAGGAATTAATAATATTGATGAAATTGGAAAATTTGAAATAAAACCGATTAATGGTATTTATAATTTTATCAATTCAAAAGAGAATACGCTGAATTTCGAATTTATCAGATTAATGGCTGAAGACGGCAACATTGAAAAAATTATTAAAGACGACGTTACAAGTAAAAATTATTACCAACACGAATTAGTCATAAATACTTCAAGAGCCTTTAAAAAAAGCGAATTAATTGACCCAATTTTGAAATATCTTCAAGATTCTGAACACTTCAATAAGTTACAAACAGTTTATAAGAAAAATGTTGAAGAGAAGATAGTATTTAATAATTTATTGATTAAACAAATTGATGATTTAGTTGCTTCTTATTCTCAAAATAAACCAACTAGTAATGTTGTAATTTCAGAGAATAGTGGTCTTAGCGAAATCATCAATAAAAAAGATGAAATAATAAAAGAAAATCAGTACACTATGCTCCATTATATAGAGTATGATAAAATTATAAAAGACCAAAGTATTGTTTCTAATCAAATAAACACTTCGGGTGCAAACAACAAAATGAAATTAATTTTACCTTTCCTATTTGTGTTTTTATATTTTGTAGGTTTTCTATTTAACAATTTGTATAAAAAACAATTAGAAAGAATTAAAGGATAATGAAACATATATTAGTTACAGGCGGTGCCGGATTTATAGGTGCTAATTTTGTTCCTTACTTTATTGAGAATAATCCCAATTGTCATTTAGTAAATTTAGATTTACTTACTTATGCTGGGAATCTTGACAATGTAAAAGAAGTTGAAAATCATCCGAGATATACGTTTGTGCAAGGCGATATTTGTGATAGATATTTTGTAGAGCAATTATTCCAAAAATATCAATTTCATGATGTAATACATTTTGCGGCAGAAAGTCATGTAGATAACTCTATTTCGGGACCAGAAGCTTTTATTAAAACCAATGTTTTAGGAACTTTTAATTTGTTAGACACCGCAAGAAAACTTTGGATGTCTGCTCCAAATCAATACAATGTTGGATTTGAAAATTCTCGTTTTCACCATGTTTCTACTGATGAGGTTTATGGAACTTTAGGTGAAACCGGTTTGTTTGAAGAAACCACACCTTATGCCCCAAACAGTCCCTATTCGGCTTCAAAGGCAGGTTCAGATATGATTGTGAGAAGTTATTTTCATACCTATGGAATGAATGTAGTTACCACAAATTGTTCTAACAATTACGGGCCAAAGCAACACGATGAGAAGTTAATTCCAACAATCATTCGAAAAGCAATACAAGGTGAAAATATTCCGATTTATGGAGATGGGAAAAATGTTCGCGATTGGTTATATGTTTTAGACCATTGTAAAGGAATTGAACTAGCATTTAAGACAGGAAAAGCAGGAGAAACTTACAATATTGGAGGAAGAAACGAACGTAATAATTTATATATTGTTGACACTGTTTGTTCTATTTTGAATGAATTACAACCAAAATCTGACGGAAAATATCAAGATCAAATTACATTTGTAAAAGATAGACCGGGTCATGATTTACGATATGCCATTGATGCCACAAAAATAGAAAACGAGTTAGGCTGGAAAGCTGATGAAAATTTCGAATCAGGTATTAAGAAAACGATTGAATGGTATTTACAAAAATATAACAACTAATGAAAGGAATTATATTAGCTGGAGGTTCGGGCACGCGTTTACATCCGTTAACATTGGCAGTGAGTAAACAATTAATGCCTATTTACGATAAACCGATGATTTACTATCCATTATCCACTTTGATGTGGGCGGGAATTCGTGAAATTCTAATCATTTCAACACCTCACGATTTGCCTTTATTTCGTCAATTGTTAGGCGATGGAAGTAAATTAGGTTGCCGATTTGAATACGCCGTTCAAGAACATCCAAATGGATTAGCAGAAGCTTTTATCATTGGAAAAGAGTTTGTTGGAAATGACAAAGTAGCTCTGATTTTAGGAGATAATATTTTCTACGGAACTGGTTTAGCGGAATTACTTCAAGCTAATAATAATCCAAATGGTGGCATTATTTATGCGTATCATGTACACGATCCAGAGCGTTATGGAGTGGTTGATTTCGATAAAGATGGAAAAGTGTTATCTATCGAAGAAAAACCAGAATATCCAAAATCAAATTATGCTGTTCCTGGAATTTATTTTTATGATAATGATGTTTTAGATATTGCAGCTAATATCAAACCAAGTCACCGAG
>NZ_JAIWOF010000045.1 GCF_020217025.1 Flavobacterium sp.
GCGAATTAGAAATTACCGATGTGAATAAAGAATATTTGAATCGAGGTAAATTACAAGTAAGCATTTTAGATAGAGGAACCGCTTGGTTAGATACCGGAACTTTTCAATCGTTAATGCAAGCAGGACAATTTGTTGAAGTTATTGAAGAACGTCAAGGATTAAAAATAGGTGCTATTGAAGAAGCAGCTTACCGAATGGGATTTATTGATGCAAATCAATTAAAAACCTTAGCAGAACCATTATTAAAAAGTGGTTACGGAAAGCACTTGATGAGTTTAATTTAATTAATTGTTATGCTGAGTTTGTCTGAGCATTTTATTATACAGAATGAATTTCACAGAAACCAAACTAAAAGGCTGTTTTATTATTGCCCCTAAAATTATAAAAGACGAACGTGGCTATTTCATGGAAAGTTTCAATGAAAGAACTTTTCAAGAAGGCGTGGGTCAAAAAGTGACATTTGTTCAAGATAACCAATCGTTTTCAACTAAAGGTGTTTTGAGAGGATTGCATTACCAATGTGGCGAACATGCGCAAGCCAAACTAGTTCGTGTTTTACAAGGTGAAGTTTTAGATGTAGCGGTTGATTTAAGACCTAATTCTGAAACATATGGTCAATATGAAGCAGTGTTACTTTCTGCAGAAAATCAAAAACAGTTTTTTATTCCAAGAGGCTTTGCACATGGTTTTTTAGTTTTATCTGAAACCGCAACCTTCTTTTATAAATGCGATAATTTTTATAACAAAGAAAGCGAGGGCGGATTAATTTACAACGACCAAACCGTTAATATCAATTGGAATTTTCCTTTGAATGAATTGATAATTTCCGACAAAGATCAAATATTACCTAATCTTGAAAACACTAAGAAAGTATGGTAGTATTAGTTACGGGAGCCAATGGTCAATTAGGACAATCGATACAGTTTATTGCTAATAAATATCCAAATATTCAGTTTGTATATACCGATTTTCAAGAAATGGATATTACCAATATTGAAAATTGTCAAGCAGTTTTTGCAAAACACCAACCTCATTTTTGTATCAACACAGCCGCTTACACCGCTGTAGATAAAGCTGAAAGTGAATCGGATAAAGCGCATTTAATTAACGCTGTTGGTCCTGAAAATTTAGCCAAAGTTTGTAAAGAATTTGATACTATTTTAGTTCATATTTCTACAGATTTTATTTTTGATGGCACATCAAAAGTTCCTTATTTAGAAACCGATATTCCAAATCCGAAAAGTATTTACGGACAAACGAAATTAGATGGTGAACTTGCTATTCAAAAAAATTGGGAAAAACATTTCATCGTTAGAACTTCTTGGGTTTACTCACAATTTGGAGCTAATTTTATGAAAACAATGTTGCGATTGGCTTCAGAACGAGACACTTTATCTGTTGTGAACGACCAAATTGGAACACCTACATATGCAGTTGATTTAGCTGAGGTTTTAATTAAAATCATAAATACAGAAAACCCAACACCTAACACCCAACGCCCTTTTGGTGTTTATAATTTCTCCAACGAAGGCGTTTGTTCATGGTACGATTTTGCGGCAGCAATATTTCATCAAAAAGGAATACAGATTGATTTGAAGCCTATTCCAACAGATTCCTATCCTACGCCTGCTAAAAGACCTGCCTATAGTGTTTTAGATAAAACGAAGATCAAAAAGGTTTTTGGCGTTGAAATTAAAAATTGGAAAGAAAGTTTAACTATAAGTTTAAACCATTTGAATTAATGAAAAAAGCCCTATTTTTTATCTGCTTTTCTGTTTCATTATCTTTTTCTCAAGAGAAGTCATCAGGTTATTTTGATGTACAACTTTTTAGAGGAAATATTATAAAACATTCAGAAGATGTTGGGCATTTGATTTCAGGTCATCCGGATGGATTTTTAGTAAGCTATAACTGGAAAACTTTTGGTAAAAAAGAATGGGAGCAAGTTTATAATTATCCAGATTATGGAATTTCATTTCATTATTTAGACTTTAAAAACCAATATTTAGGGTATAATGTTGCCTTAGGATTACACTATAATTTTTACTTTTTCAATCGAAATTTAATGTTCCGAATTTCACAAGGAATTGGTATGACATCGAATCCTTATGATAAAGAAACCAACAATAAAAACAACGCTTTTGGAACTAAAGTAATGGATAACACTTACTTTATGTTGCAGTATAAAAAAGAAAATCTTTTCAATCGAATTGGTTTTCAAGCAGGATTTATGCTAACGCATTTTTCAAACGGAAGATTCAAAGCGCCAAATAGCGGAATCAATACCATTGCATTAAACGTTGGATTAAACTATAATTTAGGCGAAAATCAAGAATATATTAAGGATTCTTTACCAGCATCATCAACGTATAAAGAACGAATTAAGTATAATGTTGCTTTTAGAACGGGTATTTCTGAAGGACCAGTTCCAAATTTAGGACAGCGTCAATTTTATCACATCGGTTTATATGCCGATAAAAGGATAGGAAGAAAAAGTGCTTTACAATTAGGAACCGATGTTTTCTTTTCAAGATATTTAAAAGATTATATTGATTTTGTTTCTGTGGCTTTTCCTCCCGGACATAAATCATATGCAGACGCTGATACCGATTATAAAAGAGTGGGATTGTTTGTTGGGCATGAATTATTCATTAATAAACTTTCCATTGAAACACAACTTGGGTATTACGTTTATAAACCATTTGATTATGAAATTGATATTTATCAAAGAATAGGAGCAAAATATTATCTTTACAAAAACTTCTTTACAGGAGTTGGATTAAAAACCCACGGCGGAAGAGCAGAAGCTATAGAAGCTACTATTGGTGTACGATTATAAGATGAGAAAATTTATTTTACATATAGTTACTTTGTGTTGCCTAATTTTGGTAATAAGCTGTGGTATTTCCGAAGATTGTTTTAAAGGAAATGGCAATCAAATTACGCAAACTTTTCCTTTTGAAGGTTTTTCTAGAGTAAAAGTATATGATGGCGTTGGCTTGGTTGTTAAAGAAGGACCTAATTATGAAGTTAAAATAAAAACATCAGACAACATTATTGACAATTTAGAGGTTAAGCTAGAAGAAAATATGCTTGTGATTAAAGATAATTCTTCTTGTAATATTGCTAGGGATTACGGACAAACAATGGTTTATGTTACGATACCAGACGGAACTATTTTACCCTTAATCCAAGAGTTAGAATTACACTGTAAAACAGAACAAAAGATACAATCAGATGGAATATTGCACACGCCAATTGTACGTTTGTTTTCAATAGGTGATGACGGTGATGGTGCTGGAACAGGTGATTTTCAAATAGCTGTAGATAACGGACAATTAGTTATAGAAAGCAATAATGTTTCTAACTTTTATATTAATGGACATTGCACCGAAATGTTATTAAATTTTTACTTTGGAGATGGTCGTTTTTATGGCGAAAACTTACAGGTTGAAAATATAAAAGTATATCAAAGAGGTTCAAATGATATGTTTGTGTACCCAATTCAAAAAATAGAAGGAACTATTTTTGCAACAGGAAATGTTGTTTTAAAAAATGTACCTCCTATAGTAGATGTTGAAGAAGTTTTTAGAGGGAGATTAATTTATTAGAGTATGAAATTATCAATAGTTTCGCCAGTTTATAGAGCCGAATTAGTTTTAGATGAGTTAGTAGAAAGAATAGCTAAAAGCGTTCCTTCTGCATTTAATTCTTATGAAATTATTTTGGTAGATGATTTTAGTCCCGATAGATCATGGCAGAAAATAATTGAAATTTCAAGCAAAAACTCAAATGTAAGAGGTTTTAAATTAAGTAGAAACTTTGGACAACATTATGCTATAACAGCAGGATTAAATCAAGTTTCTGGGGATTATGTGGTAGTTTTAGACTGTGATTTACAAGACCAACCTGAAGAAATTGAAAAACTATTCAATGAATCACAAAAAGGGTTTGACATCGTATTGGCAAGAAGATATGAACGAAAAGATTCTTTTTACAAAAAGACTGTTTCTAAGTTGTTTTATAAAACACTTTCTTATTTAACAGGCACAAAACAAGATGCAACGGTGGCTAACTTTGGAATATATTCAAAACAAGTCATAAACGAGGTTGTTAAATTAGAAGAGAAAATAAAATATTTTCCTACTATGGTAAAATGGGTTGGGTTTTCAACGAGTTATGTTAATGTTGAACACGCTTCAAGATCAGAGGGAAAATCAAATTATAATTTAAAAAAACTACTCAATTTAGCTTTAGACATCATTTTAGCATATTCAGATAAGCCTTTGCGATTGATTATTAAATTTGGATTGTCTATTGCCATGGTATCCTTTTTAATGGTTATTTATGTTTTATTTGAAAAAATTACGGGTAAAGTTTCAGTAAGTGGATATGCTAGTTTAATAATTAGTATTTGGTTTTTGAGTGGATGTTTATTAACCACACTTGGAGTAGTAGGTTTATACATAGGTAAAATTTTTGAAGGAGTAAAAAACAGACCAAGTTACATTATAGAAAAATCAACAGATGAATAGTATTGCCTTATTTATTATGGGTAAAAAAGGATTAGCTTGTTTAGAAACTGTTCTAAACACTACCGCTGTTGAATTAAAGTTTGTCATTTATGCTACAGATAAAAATGTAGAAAAAGATTATGCTGATGAAATTGTCGCTTTATGTACAAAGCACAATATTTTGCATTATAACAAAAATACTTTCGATGAAACTTTACTAAATAATGTTTCTTATTATATTGCTGTTGCTTGGAGATGGTTAATTAAATCTAATTTGGAAAAGTTGATTGTGTTTCATGATTCCATTTTACCTAGAAATAGAGGATTTAATCCATTAGTAACTGCCTTAATTAATGGAGATGAAAAAATAGGAGTAACTGCTATTTTTGCTAATAAAGAATTCGATAAAGGTGATATTTTAGGAGTAGAAAAAGTAAATGTAATTTATCCAATAAAGATTAGTGAAGCGATTGATATAATTAGTGTTTGTTATCAAGATTTAGTAATAAAAATAGTTAAACAAATAGCTGACAATTCTTTAGTTGCCACTCCTCAAGATGAAACCCAAGCCACTTTTAGTTTGTGGAGAGATGAAGAAGATTACTTTATCGATTGGAATTTGGAAGCTTCAACTTTAGAACGAACAATACATGCTTTAGGTTTTCCTTATGGTGGTGCTAGAACCAAAATGGAAGATAATATCATAATTTTAGACGAAATAAAATCGATTCCAGATGTGAAAATTGAAAATAGAACACCTGGAAAAATAATATTTTTAGACAACAATCAACCAACAATTGTTTGTGGCAAAGGACTATTAAAAATAGAAAAAGCACATTATTTAGACAATGGAAATGAAGTGGTTTTTAATAAATTTAGAACGAGATTAAAATGAAAATCCCATTCAATAAACCTTATTTAACAGGTAAAGAAACACAATATATAGAAGAAGCAGTAAAATCGGGAAAGATTTCTGGTAACGGTATTTTTACACAAAAATGCCAACAGTTTTTCGAGTCTAATTATGGTTTCAAAAAAACGTTGTTAACCACTTCTTGTACTGATGCACTTGAAATGGCAGCTATTTTAATTGATATTAAAGAAGGAGATGAGGTAATTATGCCATCTTACACTTTTGTATCTACTGCAAATGCATTTGTACTTAGAGGTGCTAAAATTGTATTTGCTGATAGTATGCCAAATCATCCAAACATGGATGCAACTAAAATAGAGCCTTTAATTACATCTAAAACAAAAGCAATTGTTCCTGTTCATTATGCCGGAGTGGCGTGTGATATGGACACGATTATGGATTTAGCAAAAAAGTATAACTTATTTGTGGTTGAAGATGCTGCTCAAGCGATTGATAGTTATTTTATTGGAAAAGATGGTTTAAAAAAAGCATTGGGTTCCATAGGACATTTAGCTGCTTTTTCATTCCATGAAACTAAGAATATTATTTCTGGAGAAGGTGGAATGTTAGCAATTAATGACGAACAATTTATTAACAGAGCTGAAATAATTTGGGAGAAAGGAACGAATCGTTCATCCTTTTTTAGAGGTGAAGTAGATAAATACGGCTGGGTGGATATAGGAAGTTCATTTTTGCCTTCAGAAATTGTTGCTGCTTTTTTATGGGCACAATTAGAAAATTTAGAAACTATTCAAAATACAAGAAAGTTACATTGGGAAAATTATAATTTGGCATTAATCGATTGGGCAAAAAAACATGAAATTAGCTTACCAGAATTGCCAAGTTATGCTACAAATAATGCGCATATGTTTTATTTGGTATGTAAAAATTTAGAGCAAAGAACTGCATTAATCAATCATTTAAAGCAAAATGATATTTGGGCTGTTTTTCATTATATAAGTTTACATAAAAGTCCGTTTTATGTGGACAAGCATGACGGAAGAGTATTACCAGAAACCGATAATTTTACGAATCGTTTACTTCGTTTACCTTTGTTTATCGAGTTAGATTCTAAAGAGGTTAGTACTAAAATTTTATCTTTTTAAATATGAGCCAGTTTATTAGTTCTGTTAAAAGCAACAAATGGATAATCTTAATATTAATTGTAGCAACAATTTTAAGATTGTATAATCTTGATTACCAAAGTTTATGGATGGATGAAATTTATACATTAAATGTTGCTAGTCCAAAACATTCATTTTCTCAAATTATTTCTGAAGTAAACTTAAGAGAAAGTTTTCCATATTTGTATTTCTTCATAATGAATACAATGTTTACTTTGTTTGGAGACACTTCAATTGTGGCAAGAATTCCATCTGTGATTTTTGGAATTGCTGCAGTTTGGATGATGTATAAATTTGGTAAAGAAACCTATTCTAAAAAAGTTGGCTTAATAGCAGCACTTTTATTTACATTTAACGAATATGCTATTTTTCACTCACAAGATGCTAGAGCGTATTCTTTATATTTGCTTTGTTTGTTATTTTCTTTTTACAGATTTGTTATTTTCTTAAAGAATAATTCACAAAAAAATATGATATGGTTTGCAGTTAGTGCAGGTCTACTAGTTAATGTGAATTTCTTTAGTGTACTTAATGTAATTACTCAAGGTTTTATCTTGCTTTTTGTTTTGTTTAATTTAGATAAATCAGAACGATTAGCATATTTTAAAAGATTATTGGTTATTGCAGGTATTATTTTATTGTTTTTTATTCCTAATGCATATAAATTCTATTTATTAAGCCAATTTAAATCTTCTTGGATTCCAGCACCTTCAAATGATGGATTAACAAATATTTTAAAAGAATTTATAAGTGTTTCAGAAATTTTGGTATTTGTTTATGGTATATTATTCACCTTTTTTATAATAAAAGTATTTAATCAAAAACGAACAAAATCCATTAAAGAAATAATTGATAATAAATTAGTTTTTAATTATTTATTAATAGCTGCTTGGATTTCATTTGTTATAGTTGTTATTTTATTGAAATCTTATTTAAGTTCATCTTTATATGTTTCTAGGTACTTTATAAGCATTTTTCCTGCAATAATTTTAGTAATTTCAATTGCTTTAGTAAGTATAAAAAACATTCAAGTTAGATTATCGTTTCTCGCTTTATTAGTGTTTTTCATGGCGTTTGATTTGGTGGTGGTAAAAAAATATTATCATACCCCTTTAAAAGCTCAGTTTAGAGAAGCTTCGGATATGGTTAAATTTTACAATCCTAATAAAGATGTAGTGTACACAAGTTTAAAATATTGGTACAACTATTTTTTAAACAATCACGGACAAAAATTTGAAGTTGTTGATAAACCTAATTTAACCGTTTTGGTAAAAGAAATGCAAGCCAATCCAGCATTGTTAAAATCGTTTTGGATTGTAGATGGATATCAAGATATTGTAAAATTATCTGATGCCGATCAACAGTTTTTAGACACGCATTTTAGATTGCAAGAAACCTATGATGGTTTAGGTGCAATTGCCAGACATTATATTAAAAAATAAATGAAAGTATTAGTTGGTCATACTGGCTTTGTAGGTTCTAATTTATTAGAAAGCAACGCTTTTGATTTGTGTTTTAATTCTAAAAATATCACAGAAGCATTTGGACTTAATCCAGATGTGTTGGTCTATTCTGGAGTTAGAGCCGAGAAATTTTTAGCTAATAAAGAACCCGAAAAAGACTTCGAAATCATTTTAGAAGCCATTGAAAACATCAAAAAAATTAATCCGAAACAAATTGTTTTAATTTCAACTGTTGATGTTTATCCAAATCCAATCGCTGTTGATGAAAACACAGAAATTGATTTAGAAACTGTGCAACCTTACGGGAAAAACAGATTGTATTTAGAAAATTGGGTAGCCTCTAATTTCGATGATTATCTAATTGTTAGACTTCCTGGATTATTCGGAAAAAACATTAAAAAGAATTTTATTTTCGATTTAATTTCTGTTATTCCTTCGATGTTGAACGAAGCAAAATATCAAGAATTAGCTTCACACAATTGGATTGTTAATAATTACACTTTACAAGAAAATGGTTTTTATAAGCTAAATACTATCGAAAATGCGGAAAGAAAAATTTTAAAACAACAGTTTTTAGATTTGGGTTTTTCAGCATTAAACTTCACGGATAGTAGAGGACGTTTTCAGTTTTATAATTTAAGCAACCTTTGGAACGATATTGAAATCGCTCAAAAAAACGATGTAAAAAAGTTAAACTTAGCTACTGAACCTATTGTAGTTAATGAAATTTATAAAGCCGTTTATGAAAAAGATTTCGTTAATGAATTAACTAACCCAGTTCCGAATTACGATTTTTATACCATTCACGGACAATTGTTTCAAAAACAAGGGAATTATATAAGCACAAAACAAGAAGTGTTACATGATATTGTTAACTTTATCAAAAGCCAACAATAATGAAAGTAACCATTTCAAATATCGCCTGGCAACCTGAAAATGATGCCGAAATGTATGCTTTTCTGAAAGAAAAAAAGTGTACTGGAATCGAAATTGCCCCAACCCGAATTTTTCCAGAAAAGCCATATTCTGATTTAGAAAAAGTGGCTGATTTTAAAGATGAATTGAATACAAATTATGGTTTACAAGTAGTTTCTATGCAATCGATTTGTTATGGTAGAAATGAAGCTATATTTTCATCCGAAGAAGAACGAAATTCTTTGTTAGATTATATTAAAGAATCCATCGATTTTGCTTCGGTTTTAGGATGTAAAAATCTAGTTTTCGGATCACCAAAAAACAGAAATATCAATCCAAATCAAGAAGAAATTGCGATTGAATACTTTTCTACTATTGGAAAATATGCAAATCATAAAAACACCGTTTTTGCTTTTGAACCTAATCCAGTTATTTATGGTACGAATTTCATCAATACTACTAATCAAGCATTAGATTTTGTGAAAGAATGTAATGTGGAGGGTTTAAAAGTGAATTTCGATTTAGGAACAGTAATTTACAATGAAGAAAGTTTAGCGGTTTTAGAAAGCAATTTAAAATGGATCAATCACATTCATATTAGCGAACCTTATTTAGAAGAAATTCAACATCGTTCATTGCATGAAGAATTAGCGTTTATTTTAAGAAAAGAAAAATATGCCAATTATATTTCAATTGAAATGAAAGGTGGAAGTGAATTAGAAAAAATTAAAGACATTATTCAATATACTCAAGATGTTTTCAAAAACTAACGAAGCAATTTATGCCGTGCCCAAGTTTCTTTCTACCGAAATAGAAGAAAGAAAAACAAAATATTGTTTGTGTATTCCCATCATAAACGAAGGAGAACGCATTCATAAACAGTTACAAATAGCACAGCAACACGGAATTGACAAATTAGTTGATATTATTATTTGTGATGGCGATTCTAGTGACGATTCAACCGAAATTAATAAATTAAAAGAATTGGGTGTTAATACCCTTTTGATAAAAAAAGACACTGGAAAACAGGGTGCTCAATTGCGAATGGGTTTTTGGTTTGCTTTAGAAAGA
>NZ_JAIWOF010000230.1 GCF_020217025.1 Flavobacterium sp.
GGTTATGAAGGTATTATAACTATTGATGGGAATAATAAAGACAGTATTGAATCGGTTCCGTTATTTATTGAAAAATTAGAAGAAGGATTCGATTTTGTTCAGGGTTCAAGATATGTTGAAGGTGGAAAAGCCATCAATACACCAAAAATCAGGCATTTTGCGGTTAAGTTTATACATTCTCCATTAATTTCCATAACAGCGCGCCATCGTTTTACCGATTCAACCAATGCTTTTAGATGTTATTCAAAAAGATATTTGACTCATCCAAAAGTACAACCATTTAGACCTATTTTTGTCACTTACGAATTACTAGCGTTTCTATCAGTTAGAGCATCGCAATTGGGGTTAAAAGTAGGTGAAGTTCCAGTAGAACGTAAATATCCAGAAAGTGGAAAAGTACCTACAAAAATTAGTTTTTTTAAAGGAAATTTCAACTTGATAAAGATTTTGGTTACTAATTTATTTGGGAAATATAACCCATAAAAAGATATAAATACTATGTTTAAGAATAAGATAATCCCTTTTGTTACCGCACTTTTTCAAACGAATGAAAAAGCAGTAAAAGCTTATTGGGCGTTAAGTATCTTTTTTGCTTTGGCTTTAGCGGCTCCATTATTAAATATTTTGTTTGAATTTAAGCCAGGAGTTAAAGATTTTTCAGAACATATTATTTCAAATGCTTCCCTTTATGGACTAGATGTTTCAAAGCGAGTTTCTTTATTTTATAGAGCTCTAATTTTAATAATTATAGCCACAATAGGTTTCTTCGCTTTTTTAAATAAAGCAACAAACAAAGCCAGTATAGCTCAAGACGAAGTTCTAAAAGTTATTTATTCCATTTCAATTATTGGAATTTTTTCAGTGCTTTCAGGGTTGTTAATTGTTAATATAGATTTTTCAGTATATATAGTATTGATTTTAGGATTGTTATTAGTTGCCGAAATAAAATTCAATAAACTGAATCAGAATGTAAATCTTACGGTTTGGCCACTTTTAGTTTCAATTCCATCGGCACTTTTATTTTATACGTATTTTAAACAAAATAATTTCTTTGAAATTATAAAGCCAGAAATTACAATAAAAACGCATATTCTTACAGTTGACCCTTTTCTATTAGCTTTCGTACTTTTTTTACTTCCATTTACTTTTATTTTTTATGTAATCGCAAAACAAAACAAAACGAATCCCAATGCACTTTTTAAAGCTTCAATTGTATTAGTAAGTGTTCCAATTGTTTTATCATTTTTATTAGAATTAAGTAATGTCGTT
This sequence comes from Flavobacterium sp., assembly GCF_020217025.1. GTDB lineage: Bacteria > Bacteroidota > Bacteroidia > Flavobacteriales > Flavobacteriaceae > Flavobacterium. Next base: position 1,270 of record NZ_JAIWOF010000230.1, read on the forward strand.
AATTTAAGATTTGGATTTGTTTTCAATAAACCATTTTATCTATTTGTCTTTTTAATAGTAATTTCTTTTGGTGTTTTTTATTTTTTATTAAAACGATACAAAGAAAAATTAATAGAAAAAGCCTATTTTGAAAAGTACTTTTTACCCTTTTTATTAATCGGATTGTTGTTAATATTAGTGCAACCATGGCGAATGGTAAGCCCTGAAAACGAATTCTTTGAAACAGCAAATCATGGTTTGTCTATAGATCATTTTTTTAGATACGGAAGCATTCCTATTATAGAAAATTTCGACGCACACATGCTTCATTATCAATTTTTTGCCTTCATTTATGGTTTTGTAAACGGTTATGAACCTTGGGCAACAATGCTGTATGCTAATTACTTTTACGCAGTAGAAATTTTAGTTTTGTTTTTTGTTTTTAGAAAGATTCTTGGAAACTTAAAAAGTTTTTTATTATTGCTTTGTTTGCCTATTTTATCAGTAATCTTAAATGAATACACATTAGCCGGTTTGTTAATTTTAATTTTATTGCGACTAATTAATGATAAGAGCACAAAGAATTTTTATTACTTCTGGATAGTAGCAATATTTCTTTGTTTATATAAATTAGATATTGGTTATGCAGCAATTTTAGGTGGCTTGGTAACTTATGTACTTTTAGAATATATAATTCATAGCTCGATAACTATAAAACCTTTAGTAAAATCGGGAGCTATTGTTGGAGGAACATTATTAATCGTCTTTTGTTTGCTTTGTCTTGTAAAAGGTATAAATCCTATTTTGAGATTGCAGGAGTTTTTGTTAGCGGCTAAATCAGATCAAAATTGGGGAGTTACAAGAATGGGCGGCATGAATCATTTCTTATTTAGAATTGCTTATTACGTTTTGCCAATAATTACTTTAATAGCTTTCATTTTTACAGTAACCAAGGCTGTTTTTAATAAAGAAAAGTATCATGAATATTTTCAAAACAAACAATTTTTGAGTGCTTTTGCGTTTTTTATTTTTTTTGTACTTTTTTTCTTTTTTAATGCACAAAGAGGAATTGTAAGACACAATTTTGAATATGACAACATAAAAAAAATAATAAGCACCATGCCTTTTGCTTTCATAATGTTGATGTTTATTATTAATAAAAAGAATCAACTTATTAGCGCCTTGACTATCCTATTATTTTCTTTTTTAATCTTAAACGCTTCAAAACCCGATTTTAAGAACAAGAGCACCACTTTATTTAAAGAAGCAATTAATTCCTATTCTTTTCAAGAGAAGTTTTTAGAAGCTCAGGATTTTAATAAAACAAGAGTTAGAGAATCTTTTGATCAAACCGAAATCAAAATGTTTAAAAAGTTTTTAGACGTGGTTTTAAAACCCGAAGAAACTTATTATGATTTTTCATCTAAAAATTATTATCACGCATTAACAGGTAGAAAAAATCCATCTTATGTAAATCAAACTCCATTAATGATTAATGGCGATAAAGCACAAGAAATGGAGATTGAAAGAATAAAAGAAGCAAAAATTCCTATTATTCTAATGCCAATCAAAGGAATAATTTGGCACGCAATTGATGAGGTATATACCGATTTTAAATATTATAAAATGAGCGAGTATATTTATAAAAATTATACACCGCTTTACCGAATGGCTTCTTTTGATGTTTATGTGCTTAAAGAAAAAGAAAGCGAATATTTATCAAAAATTAAAGCAGCAGGATTTTTAGAAAACAAATCGAGTTTTACCGATTTTACTTTTTTTAATACCGATGCAATTTCAAAAAACAGTATTCAAGTGATTTCAAATCTGGATAAGAGTATAACTATTAATACCGTTGGAGCAAGTCCGCATTTCATAGGATTATTAGATTATTTGCGAAAACAGAATCAGATTAAGGAATCTAATTTGCCTTGTAAACTTGGGTTTTCTTTGCAGTCACTTTCTCAAGGTAACATCAGGATCTATTACAAATTAACGGCTGAAGAATCTTTTTCTGAAAACTTTGTAAAAGAGTTCCCTATAACAAGTTTAGAAAACACGGAAATCAATTTAGATTTACCAAAAACACCTGTAGAAATTATGGTTGCGGTGAATACTTCAGGAATTGTATTAAAGCAATTTAGTATTACAAATGGTTCACAATCCGAAATTAAAACGCCTGAAAAAATTGATTATTTTATAGGTTTTGTTCCAAAATTATGGGCAGAAGAATCGGAGGAAATCGCTTTTAAAAAGGTGAATTCGTTAAAAGAAATTGCCGAAGAAACTACTGCAAGTATCAATTCAAACAAGTTAAATACTTCCGATCAAGGATGTTATGCTTATTTAGAATTAGAATCAGATACCGATTCAAACGGAACAATTGAATTAATTTCTAATGATATTGTAAAAGCGAGCTATGCATTTAGTATAATTCCGGGCAAACACAACTATGCAATACGAATAAGTAATAGTTATTATTGGTGGAATACGAAAGCGCCAAAAATCAATTTTAGAGCAGAAAAAGTAATGAAAATTTCTAAATTTTCACTTATTTTATCAGATGGTTCTCAACAAGAAATGTTTAAAGGAAATGGAATTACTTTAACAAATTTAAGTGATGAAAACTGGATTAATGGTTGTAGCTTGCAATACAATATGATATTGTTTGATTATTCGCCTAAAAAAGAAAAATTATTAAAGGAGTTTAAAAAGATAAAACTTTCAAACGGTATTGTTTTAAACATTACAGGTTTTTATGTTTCGGGCAACTATATTAATGTAACAATAAGTGAAAAAATTTCAGATTACGTTTCATTAATTGGATATCCAAATCATATCCAATTCATTAAATAGAATATGCAACAGTTTGATAAAATAATAATTGGTGCGGGTTTGTACGGACTTTATGCCGCTCTTTTTTGTGCAAAGAGAGGTGAGAATGTACTTGTTTTTGAACATGATCCAGAAGCATTTTCAAGAGCAACCTATATCAATCAAGCTCGGGTGCACATGGGATATCATTACCCAAGGTCATATACAACCGCAAAAAAATCTGCAGATTATTACGATAGATTTATTGCAGACTATAATTTTTGTATTCACAATGAATTTGATAAAATATATGCGATTTCTAAGAACTTTTCTTGGACAAATGCAGCCCAATTTAAAAAGTTTTGTGCAGATACAGATATTCTATGCAAACCTATAAATATTGATGAGTTTTTTAAAGAAGAATTTTGTGAAGGCGCTTATTTATCTAAAGAATGCACTTATGATGCTTTGGTTTTAAAGAAGTATTTTTTAGATGAAATTAGCAAGTTTCAAAACGTAGAAATTCAATACAATACCCATATAACAAACGTTGAAAAAGATGCTGAATTTTATCATCTAACAACCAATCATAATCAAAAATATTCATCCGATTTTGTATTAAATACGACCTATGCTTCCGTTAATCAGATATTACAACTTTTTGGAGAAGAACCTTTGAAAATTAAATATGAGCTTTGTGAAGTAATTCTTTGTAAGGTTAGTGATAATTTGAAAAATACAGGAGTTACCATGATGGACGGACCGTTTTTTTCATTAATGCCTTTCGGACAAACAGGATATCATTCCTTAACGGCGGTAAATTACACACCACATAAAACCTGTCATTCCTATTTTCCTGAGTTTGATTGTCAAAAACAAAGCAATAATACGTGTAGCAGTAGTAAATTAGGAAATTGTAATACATGCATTGCAAAACCTAAAACTTCTTGGCCTTTTATGGTAGCCCTTGCCAAGAAATATTTGAATGAAGACATAACAATTGAATATGTAGAATCGTTATTTTCAATTAAGCCTATTTTACAAGAATCTGAAATTGATGATTCGAGACCTACAGTAATTAAAGAGTTTTCAAAAAAGCCTAAATTAGTGTCTGTTTTATCAGGAAAAATTAATACGGTTTACGATTTAGACCTTATTTTATCTAATAAAGAATAAAATGAAAGAAAAAAAATTAATATCTGTAGTCGTTTATTTATATAATAATGAAAACAGCATTCTCGATTTTTTATCGCAAATAACACAGCAAGCGGATTTATTGTTTGAACAATTTGAAGTAATAATTGTGAATGATTGTTCTACCGATAACTCAGTACAAAAAATTAAATCGGCAGAATTTTTACAACCTTTTCAGGTTTCTATTATTCAAATGAGTTTCCATCAAGGAGTTGAACTGTCAATGAATGCTGGCTTAGATTTGTCTACGGGTGATTTTGTTTATGAATTTGATAGCGTATTAATCGATTTTGACATTCGTTTAATTGAACAATCTTATCGTAAAATATTAGAAGGATATGATATTGTGTCTGTTTCTCCTGACTTTAGCGAAAAGTTTTCTTCAAAAATTTTCTATGCAACCTATAATTTCTTCTCAAAATCAAAATATAAACTTCGTACAGATCGTTTTAGGATTTTATCAAGAAGAGCAATTAACCGATCTTTTTCTATAAGTGTAAATATTCCTTATAGAAAAGCGATGTATATTAATAGTGGATTAAAGATTCATACTTTAGAATACAAAAAAACCAATAATGCCAAGCGAATAGACGAGAAGAGCTATTTAAGAAACAAAACCGCAATTGATGCGTTGATTATTTATACCAATTTAGCATTTACAATTTCGGTAAGTATTTCATTATTATTGTTGCTTTGTACATTAAGCATTATAATGTATACTATTTTTATTTATTTTGGAAAAGATAAACCTATTGAAGGTTGGACAACCATTATGTTATTAGTTTCAGGTGGTTTTTCTGGTTTTTTCTTTTTAAGTGCAATAATCATCAAGTATTTATCGTTAATATTGGAGCTTGTTTTTAAGAAAAAGTCATATATTCAAGAAAATATTGAAAAAATATAATTTGTGTAAAAAAAATTTATAATTTCGCAGAGTAAAAAAAATAATAAGAAAACAATGAAAATAAGAGTATTAATTGGTTTATTGGCTTTGTCACTAGTTTTTTCTTGTAAACAAAAAAGTGAAGTTGAAGAGAAAGCAACACAAGACACAACTACTGAAGCTGCTGCACCAGCGGTTACATCAATTCAATTAGCAAATTATTCTGATGAGAATTGGAAAAATGGAGTAGGTTTAACTTTCAATATGTTGTTAGTAGATTATTCAGAAGCTAAATATGAATTAATCTCAAAAGGAACAGAATTAAATTTACCAAGCGGAGAAAAAGTTCCGTATATTGGGTATGAAAAACAAGATAACTACATTCATATTATGTTAGCTGAAAAACCAACAACTTTTCAAGCGGCAATTGAATATCCAAATGAAATTACTATTAAATAATTTTATTACATTTAGAATATAAAAAAATCCGATTATTCAATCGGATTTTTTATTTTTATACAAAATACGTATTATGAACATTTATAAAATTATAGGCGTTTTAGCGTTTACTGCTTTTTTTGCAAGTTGCGAAAAAAATGAAAAAACAGATTCATTAAAGATGGATTTAGATCTTGTGATGAAAGCAAATGATTCAATACATATTTTTTATACTCAAAATGCTTCTGTTGAATTTGATGAAAAGCAATCTTTTTGGCAAAAAGTTTATGGAAGTAAAAAAAATCAAAGACTATCAATTATCTTTCCCGATTCTATCCAACCAAAACAAATTAGAATCGATTTTGGTCGCAACAAAAAACAACCTGAAATTATATTAAACGAAATTGCTTTTTTTTATAAAAAAGAAATATTTACTGCTAAAGGAGAAGAGGTTTATTTTTTATTTAGGGTTGATGAATCAAACACAGTAATTGATAAATTAGTTGGTAGTTTAAAACGAAAAGAACCCAACCAAGCAACAGGACCATCACTTTATCCAAAAGGAGATAAATTATATAATAAACTAAGCCAATTGTACACTGAAAAGTAAATGCTAAAACTATTCAATAAAATACTATTTCATCAGCAATTCCAAAAGCTTAGTGTTTATGGGTTTGGTCAACTTTTCAATTTGGTAACTCCTTTATTGGTTGTGCCTTATATTGTATCTGTTTGTGGGGAAGAAAATTTCGGAAAAACAGCTGTTGGAATGGCGATTGCCTTTTTTTTAATCGTGTTTATCGATTTTGGATCGGATATTATTGGAGTAAGAGAAGTTGCAGTTAATAGAGATAATCCAGAAGTTTTAAATAAAATTTTCACAACTACTTATGTTGTAAAAGGGATTATTTTATTACTAGTATTAACAGTTGCTAGTATAATCTTTCATTCTTTTCCTTATTTCAAATCTGAAAAAATAATGTTTACATTAGGACTTTCGGTTTTAATTGGACAATTTCTTAACCCTACTTGGTTTTTACAAGGAATTGAAAATGTAAAATGGATAACACTACTAAATATAGTCTCAAAATGCATTTATTTAGTTGGGATATTCTTTACCATTAAAAAAGAATCGGATTATATATATATAAATTTGTGGTGGGGATTAGGAATGATTGTTTCTAACTTTTTGGTGTTTATTTGGATTATAAAAAAACACCAATTTTCCTTTTTAATGGTTAATAAAGACGAAGTTTTTAAACACATAAGAAATGACTTCTCCATGTTTTCGTCTCAAATTTTTGTTTCATTACAATTATATGCACCAGTTGTATTAATCAGTTATTTTGGAAATAATTTGATGGCTGGACAGTATCGAATAGTGGAACAAATTATTGTCATATTTAAAACCTATATCTTTTTATTCTTTAATTATGTTTTCCCAAGAGTTTGCTATTTAATCGAAACTGATTTTAAAAGAGGATTAAAAAATTGGATAATTTATAATGGCGTCAATTTTGTTTTTGTAACAATGGGAATGCTATTCTTTCATATTTATTCTTATGAAATTGTTTCCTATTTTAATCCCACAAATAGATATGTTTTGAGTAATTTACTCGAAGTAGCCGTATTTGTTCCTTTAATTTTAGCCATTTCAATTCCGTTAAAACAATTGGTATTAGCGTACAATTATAAAAGATTTTATGTGTATCTAACCTCTGTAATGGTTTTATTTAATTTGTTGGCTATAGTAATTTTATTGCCCAAGTTTCAAGTATATGGCGTGTTTTATTCTTTAATTGCTACAGATTTAATAGTTATTATTTTTTATCTTTACCAACTAAAGAAAAACCTAAAACTTTCATGATTAAGTCATTATTCCAAAAATTACTTAATAAAGCGGGAAAAAATTATCAAATAGATCCATTAATACCTTCGAGTTTATTGGTTTCTAATTTGGTACAGCGTTTTATAATGATATTCAGAGGTTATTTTTGGTTATATAAAAAAGTTTTTTTAGGAAAAAATTGTAGCATATCAAACAAAAGCAATATTCAATTTGGATCAAATGTTACTATTGAAAATCACGTTGCTATTGATGGTTATGCTAAAAATAAATTAGTCTTTGGTAATAATGTTAAAATAGGAGCCTACTCTTGGATTTCTTGTACCAGCCATTTGTCTAAATATGGGAAAGGAATTACGATAGGAAATAACTCTGCTTTTGGTAGATTTACTGAATTTGGTGCTGCTGGAGGTGTTCAAATAGGGAATGATGTGATTGCAGGATCTTATATTAGTTTTCATTCTGAAAATCATGTTTTTGATGATACATCACTATTGATTAGAGAACAAGGTGTTACATCTAAAGGAATACAAATTGGAAACAATGTTTGGATTGGGGCAAAAGCCACTTTTTTAGACGGCGCTATTGTTGGAAATAATTCTGTAGTTGCCGCTGGAGCCGTTGTCAATGGAATTTTTCCTGACAATGTAGTTCTTGGAGGAGTTCCAGCTAAAATTATTAAAACAATTGCATAATGAAGATTACACTTAATAAAGAGTTTTATTACCAAATTTTTTTCTCATTTTGTGTAATTATTCCTTTTTTCAATAATTATGAGTTGTCATTTGTTTCTTGGTTAGTTGCTTTAGGATTAACATTTAAGAAATCCTATTCGGTTTCATTCGTTCGTTATGTTTCTTATTTCATTTTCATTTTCTTACTAGCTTTAGTAGTTGGATTTTTTTATCAGCATCATCTTTATTTTGTTATTAGGGATATTACTTATCTACTAAAACCTATACTTGGCCTTTTTATTGGATATCAATTTTTTAGCAGTCAAATTAAAAACCCATTTAAGTTTTTATTATTTGCTGGTTTAGCGATGGCACTAATTCATCTTTCAATGGTGGGTTATGGAATTTTATTTCAAGGCGCCAAAAGTGTTGCAAAAATTAGAGAGTACGGTGGCTATTTCAACGACTATGAAATTTACGCTTTTATTATTTTGTTGTTTCATAAGAAATTTGAAATTGGTTTAACGCAAAAGAAATTCAGAATCTATTTTATAGTAATGGCTTTGTCAACTTTTTTCTATTTGGCTAGAACTAATTTTATACAGTTTGTAATCTTATTTATGGCAATGAAAGGTTGGTTAATATTAAATAAAAAATCATTAGCTGTTTTAGGTTCCCTTATTTTGATTTCGGTATTTTCCTATACAGCTATTTACATGTATAACCCAAAAAGAAATGGTGATAGTGTAGATGAATTTTTATATAAAATAAAGTTAATCCCGTTAGAAGCATTTGCAACAAAAATTAATAGAAACGATTGGAAAGACTTTCATGACCATTATCGTTCTTATGAAAATGTTAGAACAATTGAACAACTTTCTTATAATAATTCACTTTTATTTG
>NZ_JAIWOF010000046.1 GCF_020217025.1 Flavobacterium sp.
GAGAAGGAATAGGATCACAAGTTGATTTGAAACAAAAAGTTAGGTTAGGCGATATGGATTTAAGATTCATTTCTATTCTTCATAATGGATATATGACGATTTTTCTTAAAACGGGTATTCCAGGACTTTTGTTGCTTCTAGGTTCCATTTTATATTTTTTCAGAAAAAACATTTATGTTAATGAATTAGATAATAATATAAATTTACTATTTATTGGAACTGGATTGTTTCTTTTAATTTCCTATTGGGTTTTCATGGGCTTTTATAATTTATTAGATTCTAAAACGTTACTAATTGGGTTTTTATTTGCTTATAAAAATCAGTTAAGAAAAAATGCTCTTTAATGAAAAACATTCTTTTTATTCATCAGTCAGCAGAATTATATGGCTCCGATAAAACTTTATTGTTGTTGCTGAAAAATTTAGACAAAAACAAGTTTAAGCCTATTGTTTTATTGCCTTTTGATGGTCCATTAAAAGAAGCCTTAGAAAATGAGAATATAGAAGTTGTAATTGCGCCAGTTTTAAAACTCTACAGAAAACTTTTTACTCCAAAAAATCTTATCGGATTTTTTAAAGACATAAAAGCAGCATTTAAAATTGTAAATAAATTGCATAAGAAATATCAATTTACGTTAATTTATTCGAATACATTAGCTGTTTTATTGGGGATTATGTTTGCATGGAAAAACAACATCAAACATTTGTGGCATGTACATGAAATAATTGAAAAGCCATCTCTTTTCAAAAAGGCATTTGTTGGTTTGTTGTCTTTAAAAAGTAATACACATATTGTATATAATTCTCAGGCAACAAAAGTTTTTTGGGAGTTAAACAAAAACATTATTAATAAAGGAGTTGTAATTTGGAATGGAATTGAAATAAATACTCCAGAAAGTAGTACTTCTGAACTGTTTGATATAAGAAAAAATTTATTTTTGGCTCAGCCTAATGAGATAATTTTAGCATTAGTTGGAAGAATTAGCCGTTGGAAAGGTCAAATGATTTTATTAGACGCTTTTAATAATTTAGTTCAAAAAAACGAAAATATAAAGTTAGTTTTTGTGGGAGCTCCACCACCTAATCAAGAAAAATTTCAAGAAGATTTAGAAGAAAGGATAGCTTCTTTCAAATTAAACGATAAGGTGTTGATAATTCCTTTTCAAAATGAAATTCATAAAATCTGGCAAGCAATTGATATCGCGGTTGTTCCCTCTACTGAGCCAGAACCTTTTGGAATGGTTGCAATAGAAGCCATGTTGGCTCATAAACCTATTGTGGGTTCAAATCATGGTGGTTTAACCGAAATAATAGAAAATAACGCAACAGGATTTTTGGTTACCCCAAATAGCGTACAAGATTTAGTAATTGCACTTGAGAAGCTTATTCAAAACGAATTGTTAAGAAAAGAAATGGGAGAAAAAGGATATTTAAGAGTAACTACAGCATTTTCTGTAGAGCAATACGTAGATTCTTTCGAGAAATTCTTTGAAAAAATATAGATTATTAACTTTAAATTACCTTTCATAAACTTTCTTACTAATATTATTCTAAAATAGTTACTTTTGAAAAAAATATTCTTTTTTAATGAAGATTGCTATTTTAGGAACTCGAGGAGTACCCAATTATTACGGAGGGTTTGAACAGTTTGCCGAATTTTTTTCTGTTTATTTAGCCGAAAAAGGACATGAGGTTTACTGCTACAATTCGCATAATCATCCCTATCAAGAAAAAACATTTCACGGCGTACACATTTTGCATCAACACGATCCAGAGTACAAATACGGTACTTTTGGGCAATTTATATATGATTACAATTGTATAATGGATGCCCGTAAAAGAGATTTTGATATCATTCTACAACTTGGTTATACCAGTAATTCGATTTGGTTTTTTCTAATGCCTAAAAAACCAATTAATATCATTAATATGGATGGTTTAGAATGGAAGCGCTCTAAATATTCATGGTCAGTTCAAAAGTTTTTAAAAGTTGCGGAATGGTTGGCTGCCAAATCAGGGGATTATTTAGTAGCGGATTCTTTAGGAATTCAATCTTTTTTAATGAAAACCTATAAAAAAGAGTCTACTTACATCGCCTATGGAGCTCATTTGTTTGATACACCAAATGAAAATATTCTTCAAGAATATCAAGTAGAAAAAGGCAATTATAATATGGTTATGGCGCGTTTTGAACCTGAAAACAATTTAGACATGGTGCTGGAAGGAGTAGCGTTAAATAAAGAAGATCAAACGCCTATTTTGGTTATTGGAAAACATGAAACTAAATATGGAGCTTATTTAAAAAACAAGTTTAAAGACCATGCAAATATTCGTTTTATAGGAGGTATTTATAATTTAGAGCATCTAAATAATTTAAGATATTTTAGTAATTTATACTTTCATGGTCATAGTGTTGGTGGAACAAACCCATCATTGTTAGAGGCAATGGCTTCTCAGGCCTTAGTAATTGCTCATAATAACGATTTTAATAAAGGGGTGCTAAAAGAAAATGCGTATTACTTTTCAAACCCATCAGAGGTTAAAAAAATCTTAAATACTGTCAAAAAAAGTGATAACTTGCACTTTATAAAAAACAATTATCAGGCAATTGCAAACGACTTTAATTGGGAAAAAATAAATGGCGATTATTTACAACTCTTTGAAAAATGTATGGAACAATCTACTAAACGAAAGTAAAACGAACATTTCTTTTTTGCCGTTAGTTTTACTAATGATAAGTATTCCATTAAATCTAGGAATTAATAATGTTTTTTTAGTAGTATTTGTTGTTTCGATTTTAATGAATAAAAACAAATCAAAACTTAGTTTTTCTTTAGTTTTGATGTTGCCAATTGTCCTTTTTTTATGGATGGGATTGTCTTATTTTTGGTCAATAGATCCCTCAAGAACAATTAATGCTATTCCAAAGGAAATAACGTTATTAATCATCCCTTTATCTTTCTCATTTTTTTTAATTTCAAAAAGTCAAAAGCAGACATCGATTCGTATTTATAGTTTTGCTATGGTATTTTTTGTAGTGTATTATTTAGTAAGGGCAATTATTAGATATGCAATTACACAAGATAGTAAAGTTTTCTTTTATCATGGCGAAAACGATGATGATTATGGTTTGGTGCCTAAATTGTTAAATGCAATTCATTTTTCTGTATTTGTTGCAATCGCTTTTTTTTATTTTTTCACACAAGAGGTTAAAACAAAATTAAATATTGGATTATCATTATTGCTTTTTGGGTTTATTGTTTTATTATCGTCAAAAAATATAATTTTGGTCTTAATTATTTTGATTGCTATTTATCTTCTGTTTTATTCCAAAATAGCTAATAAAATGAGGTTGAGAAATCTAATAGTATTGTTAACTATTTTAGGCTTAGCACTTTCTTTTGGAAAAATAAAAGAGCGTTTTGAAGCTGAATTTCAACAAAATACAGCAAAAAGTTTATCTCATAATGTTGTTAAAAGAAGTGTTCAAAGCGTTCATAACATAAGTATTTACGAAGCTTGGAATAATAAAAAATTCTATCCTAATGCCTTTTTTCCAGGTACTGCTTTTCGGGTGTATCAAGCCCGATTGTTTTTCGAATTTTTAGAAGAAGAACCTATTTTTTGGAAAGGATTTGGATTAAATGCCTCATTAGTTAAAATAGAAGAGAAAGGAAAAAAATATGATGTTTTTTTAGGAGATGAAAAAACAGAAGGCTACCAGATGAAAAACTTTCACAATCAGTACATCCAAAATTTTGCAGAGCTTGGAGTAATTGGATTTGTTTTGCTAATTCTAATTTTAGGACTGAACTTAAAAAATGCCTTTAAAAGTAAAGATTTTATACATATTGCTTTTGCAATTCTAATGATAAGCTTATTTTTGACAGAATCTTTCTTGTGGAGACAAAGAGGAATGGTGTTTTTTGCACTATTCTATTGTCTTTTTAATCATAAAGATGCGTTAATACCATTGAAATCAAAATCATGAAAAGAATATTAATAACAGGTGCGGCTGGGTTTTTAGGCTCCCATCTTTGCGATAGGTTCATAAAAGAAGGTTATTTTGTTATCGGAATGGATAACTTAATTACGGGAGATTTAAAAAATATAGAGCATCTTTTTAAAGATAAAAATTTCGAATTTTATCATCATGATATTACCAAATTTGTTCATGTTCCAGGTAAATTAGATTATATTTTGCATTTTGCTTCACCAGCAAGTCCAATCGATTATTTAAAAATTCCAATCCAAACCTTAAAAGTTGGCTCGTTAGGAACACATAATTTATTAGGTTTAGCTCGTGTAAAAAAAGCAAGAATTTTAATTGCTTCCACTTCTGAAGTTTACGGCGATCCATTGGTTCATCCACAAACAGAAGAATATTATGGAAATGTAAATACCATTGGCCCAAGAGGTGTTTACGATGAAGCTAAGCGTTTTCAAGAATCTATAACCATGGCATATCATACATTTCATGGAGTAGAAACTAGAATTGTTAGAATTTTTAACACATATGGACCAAGAATGCGATTAAATGATGGTCGTGTAATTCCTGCCTTTATTGGACAAGCACTACGTGGTGAAGATTTAACTATTTTTGGAGATGGAAGTCAAACGCGTTCTTTTTGTTATGTAGATGATCAAGTAGAAGGTATTTTTAGATTATTACATTCCGATTATCATTTGCCAGTAAATATTGGGAATCCTGATGAAATTACTATTAAAGAATTTGCTGAAGAAATCATCAAATTAACAGGAACTAATCAAAAAGTAGTTTACCTTCCTTTACCAGTAAACGACCCGATGCAACGTCAACCAGATACCACAAAAGCAAAAGAAATTCTGGGATGGGAAGCAAAAATTTCAAGATCAGAAGGCATGAAAATTACGTATGATTATTTTAAAACACTTTCTTCTGAAGAATTATTAAAAGAAGAACACAAAGATTTTTCAAAGTTTATTTACTAAACAATGCAAAAAGGAAGGTATTCAAAATATATTAGACCAATAAGTATATTCACAGATTTATTTTTAATTATTGTGCTAATCCCTTTTTTTTATAAAGGGTTGAATATTAATTTTATCTTTTTTGGTATTTATCTTGCTTTTATTTGGATTATTATTTCGTTTTTTTCAAGATTTTATGAAGTTTATAGGTTTACTACTCCTGTTGAAATATTGACAAAAATTGCAAAACAAAGTGTGATTTTTATACTCTTAATTATAGCTTATTTCCCGTTTAATAAAGAGTTTGTTTTTAGCGGAAAAGCCATTGCTCTCTATTCAATTAGTTTATTTTCTGTTATAATTTTAATTAAGAGTTTGTTTTTTTATTATCTGAAAAAATACAGAATAGTAACGGGTAATAATTTTAGAAATGCAATAATTATTGGTTATACAAATGAAGCTTTAGATTTAAAAAAAATCTTTGATGAAAGACCTGATTATGGTTATCGTTTCAAAGGGTTTTTTTCAGATAAGAAAGTAAATGAAAACATTGAAGGAAAAATAGCTAGCATTAAAGCATATTGTATTGAAAATAAAATAGACGAGATTTATTGTTCTTTAAATGAAATTTCAGATGAAAAACTAAAAGATTTGGTTGAATTTGGTGATAATAATAGTATCGTTGTTAAGTTTATTCCTGATTCCAAAGCTATTTTTTCAAAGAATCTTAAAATCGATTATTACGAACTTTTTCCTGTGTTATCGCTTCAAAAAACAGCGCTACACGATCCTTTAATAAAAAACTTTAAAAGAGGATTTGATTTTATATTTTCTCTATTTGTAATTATTTTAGTTTTATCATGGTTAACGCCTTTAATGGCCTTATTAATAAAATTAGAATCTAGAGGACCTGTTTTTTTTAAACAAAGCAGACCAGGATTAGATGAGCAAGAATTTCTGTGTTATAAATTTAGATCAATGCAAGTTAATGTTACAACAGAAAAAGAAGCATCGAGAAATGATCCTAGAGTAACTCGTATAGGTCGTTTTATTAGAAAAACCAGTATCGATGAATTACCACAGTTTTTTAATGTTTTATTAGGCGATATGTCAGTTGTAGGGCCAAGACCTCATTTGTGGTCTCAGAATAAAAACTATGGAAATCGAATAAAAAAATATATGGTGCGCCATTATGTTAAACCAGGAATTACAGGTTTGGCACAAGTAAAAGGATGTAGAGGTGAGATAGAAACCGATAATGATATGATAAATCGAATAAAATACGATGTTTACTACATAGAAAATTGGTCTTTGTTGATGGACATTAAGATTATTATTCAAACGGTAGTTAATATTTTTAAAGGAGAGGAAAAAGCCTACTGATGAATCATGCTTTAGTTTCCATAATTACGCCATCCTACAATTCTGCAAAATTTATTGCTGAAACCATTCAATCGGTACAAAATCAAACTTATCAAAACTGGGAAATGATTGTTGTTGATGATGGTTCTTCGGATGAAACAGAAACTGTGGTTTTATCTATGATCGAAAACGACAACCGTATCCAATTTCATAAATTAACCCAAAATTCTGGACCGGCAGTGGCTCGAAATACCGGAATTGAAAAAGCGTCTGGAGCTTATATGACGTTTATTGATGCCGATGATATTTGGTTCCCAACATTCATCGAAAACAACATCA
Source organism: Flavobacterium sp. (assembly GCF_020217025.1). Lineage (GTDB taxonomy): Bacteria > Bacteroidota > Bacteroidia > Flavobacteriales > Flavobacteriaceae > Flavobacterium. The sequence continues at coordinate 6,651 of NZ_JAIWOF010000046.1, forward strand.
AAACGATTCAAGAAACTGGAATTCCATTTGTGTTTTCGTCTTACAAAAGAGCCAATGAACAATTAGAATTTGTGTATTCTGATTTTATTGTGCCACACAAAGTTTCGTATACCGATATTTTAAAATCCAATTCCATAAGTTGTTTAACGGCATTTTTAGATATTAAAAAGTTAAGTAAAAAATACATGCCACTTATCCGAAAACGTCAAGACATGGGATTGTGGTTGAACTATTTAAAAGTAATTCCTTTCGCTCACGGAATCCAAGAAACACAAGCAATTTACCGAATCAGAGAAAATTCACTTTCTAGAAAAAAATTGGATTTAATTAAATACCAATGGCAATTTTACAGAGAAGTTGAGAAATTGAATGTCTTTCAATCCGCATATTACATGTTACATTGGATGTATCGCGGTTTTATGAAATATAGAAACTAAAGCATTGATTGAAATTGCTTCAATTTTCCTCTTTTTGTTCTTTCCAAAACTTCTTTTCGGTTGTAGGTGAAATGCAATCCTGGTTCTAAATATTTGGCAATAGCTTTTTCAATTTCCTGAATTTGTTCCGAAGTCAATTCTACAGAACTCACATAATCAATCTCAAAACTATCCAATTTGGTTTGGCGCACTATGAATTCTTTTACGTTTCCGTCGTCTTCGATAATGCTTTTGGTTACGTAGTAAAAGGTTAATCCTGGTGATTTTTTTCCACTTGGTAAAAGTGCTACATCGCTAGTTCGTCCAATTAATTTTTTCAGAATGGGTTTTTTCAACGTGCTTTTCTCATCCAAAATTCCCACATCTCCAATTTCATATCTTATAAAAGGATGTGCTTTGTTGTACAAGGAAGTAATCACCACTTTCCCCTCTTTTCCGTATGGTACTGGTTGATTATTTTCATCTAAAATCTCTACAAATAAGGTTTCCGAATTCACTTGCCATTCGTCTTTCGGATTTTGAAAAGCAATCAAGTCTAATTCCGAAGCACCATATTCATTAACAACAGGAATTCCCAAATGTTTTTCAAGCAATATTTTATCTTCTTCAAACAACATTTCCGAAGTCACCATACAAACTTTCAACGACGGACAAACATCGGTTAAAATGATATTTCGCGCTTGTAAATATTTGCCAAAAAGTACAATCGAACTCGTGTAACCATTGATGTAATCAAACTTTTTGGTTTTAAAATGTTCCAAAACGCCAACTAAAATAGTATCCGATAAATCAAAAATTGGGAAACGATATCGTTTACTCAAAAAGTCTTTCAAACGTTCTTTTCTGTACCCAATAAAATCCAACGGAATTCCATAAAATCGCGCTTGATACGATGAATTAAAATCAACGCCATACCAACCAAAACGATGAATAATCGAAGCCCAAGTAATCGCATGCGCTTCTTTATCCTTAGCAAAAACAAATGGATCACCACTCGAACCCGAAGTTTTATTTACGAAAACAGTTTTTTCGGAATATCCTTTTGAAAGTCGTTCTTTTAAAGGTTTTTGTAAATCTTTTTTGGTGAGAACGGGTAAATCATTCCAATTATCGAAAGTTTCTTTTCCAACTAAATTTTGATAAAAAGCATTGTTTTTTAAATGAAATTCCACAATTTCTCTCTTTTTAGTTTCGAGATAATCGGGATAATCTGCTTCCGAAATTTGTATAATTTTCTCAAAATCGGCCTGAGCTTTCGCAATCGGAAAACCGCTTAATTTTAAAGAAAGATGAAACAAGTTGAACATTCGTTGGAATTTATCCAAAAGTAATAAATCTGAAAATAATCTTTCTTCTTTTTTCCTTTTTCTTTCTTCTTAAGAAATAGTACTTTTGCCAGACAACATAACAACACACAAAATGACTATTTTACTACTTGGTTCTGGCGGTCGCGAACATGCACTAGCTTGGAAAATGCTTCAATCTTCAAAATGTACGTCTCTTTTTGTTGCGCCTGGAAATGCAGGAACAGCAAACATCGCAAAAAATGTAGATTTAAACCCAAATAATTTTGATGCCGTTAAAGCTTTTGTTCTTCAAGAAAAAGTAGCAATGGTAGTAGTTGGACCAGAGGATCCTTTGGTGTTAGGAATTTATGATTTCTTCAAAAATGATGCTGAAATCAATCATATTCCAGTAATTGGTCCATCAAAAGTGGGAGCGCAATTAGAAGGAAGTAAAGAATTCGCCAAAGAATTTTTAGTAAAACACAACATTCCAACCGCTCGTTACGAAAGTTTCACTAAAGAAACCATAGAGCAAGGTTGTCAATTTTTAGAAACTTTAGAAGCGCCATACGTTTTAAAAGCAGATGGATTAGCTGCAGGAAAAGGTGTTTTAATCTTATCGGATTTAGAAGAAGCGAAAACGGAATTACGAAACATGTTGGTAGGAGCTAAATTTGGACAAGCAAGTTCAAAAGTAGTTATCGAAGAGTTTTTAGATGGAATTGAATTAAGTTGTTTCGTTTTAACCGACGGGAAATCATACAAAGTATTACCAACAGCAAAAGATTACAAAAGAATCGGAGAAGGCGACACAGGATTAAATACAGGCGGAATGGGAGCAGTATCTCCAGTTCCATTTGCCGATGCGGTTTTATTAGAAAAAATCGAAACTCGAATTGTAAAACCAACCATCGCAGGTTTACAAAAAGACGGAATTGAATACAAAGGATTTGTTTTCATTGGTTTAATCAACGTGAAAGGCGAACCAATGGTTATCGAATACAATGTTCGTATGGGCGACCCTGAAACAGAAGTAGTCATGCCAAGATTAAAAAGCGATTTAGTTGAAATTTTTGAAGCAATAGGAAATCAAGAATTAGATAAAATTACTTTGGAAATCGATGAAAGAGCAGCTACAACTATTATGGTTGTTTCGGGTGGATATCCTGAAGATTATGAAAAAGGAAAAGAAATTTTCGGTTTAGAAAACATCACCGATTCTATTCCATTTCATGCAGGAACAAAATTAGAAAACGGAAAAGTGGTAACTAACGGAGGTCGTGTAATTGCAGTAACTTCGTATGGAAATGACTTTCAGGAAGCCATAAAAAAATCTTATCAAAGTATAGCAAAACTACAATTTGATAAGATGTATTTTAGAACCGATATTGGTAAGGATTTATAATCCTTGCTAATATCTTAAGATTATTTTAAAAATGAGTGTGCAGTAGTATCTTGCTCATCTTCATTGTTTGCTTTGAAGATGTTCAATTGCTTAATCCAATATGTCATTGCACCACAACAAATAATAATAAAAATCCAGTTTAAGATATTTGCAGTCCACCAATTAGTTAATTCTAACTCTCTTAACCAATCCATTGGTAAGAATAAAAAATCTACGAAAAGT
>NZ_JAIWOF010000047.1 GCF_020217025.1 Flavobacterium sp.
GATTGTATTCCTTCAAAAAATGATTTCATTTTGATAAAGTATTATATTTACACCACAAAAATATAAAATATTCGGATGTTAGCAAGCATTTTTAGTAAAACAAGACCATTTAATTATTTAGTAGTAGGTATTTTATCGCTTTTTTTCTTTTCTGTAAAGATAATTGCGTTAGCACAACCTAATGCCGATTGGATTTATTATGCTGAAGAGTTTGGTTTATACGTGCTTCTTTTTGCTTCATTATTCATTTTAAATTTCATTACGCTTAAGAACGGATTAACCAAAGGAAACAATTATGCATTATTTTTATTCTTTGTTTTTCTTTTGTTCTTTTCCTCTATTTTCCAGAATAAAAACATCATTATTTCTAACTTTTTATTGCTTTTGGCATTAAGAAGACTAATTTCCTTGAAATCTTTATTGCAAACCAAAGAGAAAATTTTTGATGCTTCGTTTTGGATTTTCTTAGCAGCATTATTTCACTTTTGGAGTATTTTTTACATCATTTTGGTTTTTATTGCGGTTATTCTTCACGTTTCAAAAGATTACCGAAATTGGATTATTCCTTTCATCGCTTTGTTCGCCGTAACCATTTTGTTCTTTCTAGCGAATAGTATTTTAGACAATACACTATTGAGTACACTGTTAGATAAAACGTATATCAGTTTTGATTTTTATTATTTCGAAAATGTTTACCAACGAATTGCTTTGGCCTTATTTACCTCAATAAGTTTATTTTTCTTTGTAACGCATGTTTTTGATTTACCAAACAAAGCTCTGAACATGCAATCGTCACACAAAACGATTTTGTTTTCTTTTATTCTTGGAGTTGGAATTTATGTGCTTTCTGCAAATAAAAACAACGGGTGTTTAGCGTTTTGTTTCGGACCTTTAGCTATAATTGGCGCTAATTTTATTGAGAAAATTGAAAACAATTGGGTGAAAGAAATTGTGGTGTATGCCTTATTAGGTTTGGGAATTTTCTTCTTTATAATGCAATTATAATTTAATTCCATAAGCTAAATCACCAGCATCGCCTAAGCCTGGAACAATGTAATTGTGCTCGTTTAGTTTTTCATCTAAAGCCGCTACCCATAAGTGACAATTTTCAGGAACGTTTTTCTCTAAGTATTCAATTCCTTCTGGAGTTGCAATCACAACCGCAATGTGAATTTCTTTAGGTTTTTGTTCCAAATGTAATTTGTGTAAAACTGCCACTAAAGATTGTCCAGTAGCTAACATTGGATCAATTAAAATTAAATTTTTCCCTTCGAATGATGGCGCTGCTTGATATTCCACCAAAATTTCAAATTTGTCGTCGTTGTCATAATGATGACGATAAGCCGAAACAAATCCGTTTTCTGCGTTGTCAAAAAAGCTCATGAAGCCTTGATGTAGTGCTAAACCAGCGCGTAAAATCGAACATAAAACTACAGGTTCTGCAATAGTTGTTGTGTGTTTGATTCCAAGTGGTGTTTGCACATCAATGTTTTTGTAATCAAGTGTTTTACTTAATTCGTACGCCATTATTTCTCCAATGCGCTCAATATTTTTTCTGAATCGCATGCTGTCATTTTGGATGTTCACATCACGAATTTGCGCTAAAAAATGATTAAGAATACTGTTTTGTTCGGAGATATAATGAATGTGCATCGATTTTATTTTTTGTAATTCAGGATAAAAGTACAAAAAATCGCTATTTTTGTATCAATTTAAAAGAGATAATTATGTTTGCTGAATTTGCATTTCCCATTTTTGAACAAAGTATCAAAACGTATCACATTATTGACGATGTGTATCAACCTGTTGTAAATCCTTATGAAAAAGGAACTATTGAATATTTGTTGTTTGCAAAAAATTGGGTAGATACGGTGCAATGGCATTACGAAGATATCGTTCGTGACCCAAATATTGATCCAGTTGCAGCTTTAGATTTAAAACGTAAAATTGATGCTTCAAACCAAGTTCGTACGGATATGGTAGAGTACATCGATAGTTATTTCTTGGATAAATACAAAGATGTTCAGGTAAAACCAAACGCAAAAATCAACACAGAAAGTCCAGCTTGGGCAATTGACCGTTTATCGATTTTAGCTTTGAAAATTTACCACATGAACGAAGAAGCAACTCGTGCTGAAGCTACGGCTGAACACAGAGCAAAATGTCAAGAAAAATTGAATGTATTGTTAGACCAAAAGAACGATATGTTTACTTCAATTAGTCAATTAATTGAAGATATTGAAGCGGGTGACAAATACATGAAAGTTTATAAACAAATGAAAATGTACAACGACGAGGAGTTAAATCCGGTGTTGTATCAGAATAAAAAATAGTCATCAAATTGATGTCTAAACCAAAACACATATTGGTAATAAGGCTCTCAGCCATGGGTGATGTCGCAATGACAGTTCCTGTGTTGAGAGCCTTAGTTTTGCAATATCCCGAAGTAAGAATCACAGTTGTTTCCCGACCTTTTTTTCAACCTTTTTTTAATGGAATTCCGAATGTGAATTTCTTTGGTGTGGATTTGAATAAACGTCACAAAGGTTTTATCGGATTACTTCGATTATTTTCCGATTTGCGAAAATTAAATATTGATGTAGTTGCTGATTTACACAATGTACTTCGCTCTAAAGTTGTTCGAATCTTATTCGCTTTAAGCGGAAAAAAAGTCGTAGCAACCGATAAAGGAAGAGCCGAAAAGAAAGCCTTAACAAGTTTGACTAATAAAGTTTTTGCTCCAGTTAAATCAATGGTCGACAGACATGTAGATACGTTCAAACAACTTGGATTTTCAATTGATTTATCGAATCCGCAATTTCCTGACAAAGCTATTTTATCAGAAGAAATTCTTTCCATTACGGGAGCTAAAAATCAAAATTGGATTGGAATTGCGCCTTTTGCTCAATATGAAAGTAAAGTGTATCCATTAGATTTAATGCAACAAGTAATAGATGGTTTAGCAGAAAATAAAAATCATAAAATCTTTCTGTTTGGTGGAGGAGAAAAAGAAATTCAATTACTGAATCAATTGCAAAACCAACATGATAACGTAATCGTTTTAGCTGGAAAACTAAAATTCAAACAAGAATTAGAAGTCATTTCCAATTTAGATATCATGCTTTCCATGGATTCAGGAAATGCACATATAGCTGCGATGTTGGGCGTTAAAGTCATTACGCTTTGGGGAGCCACGCATCCTTATGCAGGTTTCAAACCATTCAATCAACCCGATGATTTTTGTTTGACTTCAGATAGAACTCAATATCCATTATTACCAACTTCTATTTACGGAAATAAAAAAGTTGAAGGTTATAAGGATGTGATGCGAACGATTTTGCCATCTCAAGTTATTGAAAAAATAAATTCCAATCTTACCTAGATAAAATTGGAATTTAGAATTTATTATTTGGAATTTCAACTATTATACATCATCAAAATCTATCTTAATCGTAGCTGTTGTAGGATGCGCTTGACATGCTAACGTTAATCCTTCTGCGATTTCAGCATCGGTTAAAATTTGGTTCTTTTTCAAGACCGCTTCTCCTTCTGTAATTCTACAAATACAACTGCTGCAAATTCCCCCTTGACAAGAATAGGGAACATCTAAACCTTGTTTCAACGCCGCTTCTAATAAAGTTTGCTTTTGACTCATTTCGAAAGTCGTTTCTTCATCATCAACTAAAATGGAAATTTTAGTGTGACCATCAGCGTTTGCAACGGTTTCTCCTTCGTTTGATGAGGTAGAGAATAATTCAAATTTAATATCTGAACTCGCAATATTATTTTCTTTCAATGTATCCGAAACCAAATTGATCATCTCTTCAGGTCCGCATAAATAGAATTTTGAAAATTCCATTTCAGCATGTTTGTTTTTCAAGATGAAATTTACGGTTGATTTATCAATTCGACCAAACAAAGCATTATCAGCAGTGGATTGACTGTACACATATTGTACAAATAAACGTCCAACATATTGTAACTGTAAATCGTGTAATTGGTTGTGGAAAATGGTATCTTTTTCTGATTTATTTCCGTAAACCAATACAAAAGTACTGTTTGGTTCTTCTTCTAAAACCGATTTTAAAATCGAGTAAACAGGCGTAATTCCGCTACCAGCTACAAAAGCTGCGTAATTTTTCAGGCGTTCTGCTTTAGGTTCGAAAGTGAATTTTCCTTCTGGAGTTCCTACTTCGATTACGTTTCCAACTGCTAATTTTTCATTGGCAAACTTAGAGAAGAAACCGTTTTGGATGGCTTTAACGGCAATTCGTAATTCGCCACTTTTTGGAGAAGAACAAATCGAATACGCTCTTCTAATTTCTTGTCCGTCAAGCGTAATTTTTAAGTTTACATATTGTCCAGCGACGAATTGATAATACGATTTTAATTCGTCTGGAACATTAAAAAGAATCGAAACCGCATCGGCTGTTTCTTTGATGATTTCTTTAATGCTTAATTTATAAAAAGATGACATGTGATTTATTTTTTACAAAAATAAAAAAAAGAACCCGAAGGTTCTCAATTTATTCTGTAAACAACGCTTTTAATTCTGTTGCTTCGCTTGGTTTCATTTTTCCGGCTAAGACTAAGCTTAGTTGTTTTCTTCTTAATGCTGCTTCGTAACGTTGTTTTTCAAGTTCGGTTTCTGGTTCAATTGGAGGAACTGGAATTGGTCTTCCCGTTTCGTCAACTGCAACAAAAGTATAAATTGCTTCGTTTGCTTTGTTTTTAATTCCTGATTCTCGGTCTTCAATCCAAACATCAATAAAAATCTCCATTGATGTGTTGAATGTTCTTGAAACTTTAGATTCAACAGTAACTACACTTCCTAATGGAATAGCTCTGTTAAAAGCCACGTGATTCACAGATGCTGTTACACAAATTCTACGTGAGTGTCTTCTAGCAGTAATACTCGCTGCTCTATCCATACGAGCAAGCAATTCACCACCAAATAAATTGTTCAATGGATTCGTTTCACCTGGTAAAACTAAGTCGGTTAAAGTAGTTACCGATTCTGAAGGAAATTTTGGTTGCATTGTTTTTTTTGCAAAGATAAAGAGGAATTTGAAAATAAAATGCAAAAAAAAATCCCAAAATTGGGATTTCAATAATTTTTATGCAAAGTGTTAAAAATTTATTCGATTAACAACCAAGCTTCAGCATTGTGCGATTTTTGAATGTTTTTTCTTTCTGTTTGAGCCTCGTTTAAGTTTTTGAAACTTCCATAAACCACAGGATATAAGTTGTGTTTGTTCATTGGAAGCATCTTAGCATTTTCAAAACCAGTTGCTTTTAGTTCATTAATCGCTTTGTTAGCGTTTTCTTCACTTCTGTAAGCGCCAGCTACTAAATGATAAGGCATTTTTTCTTCAACTGGAGCGGCTACACTTAATTCAACGGCTTCAACCGGAGCGCTAATTACAAAAGTTGCTTCTTGAATTTGTTGTTGTACTTTCTCTTGTACGTTTTTCTGAACTGCTAAAGTTTTAGTCTCAATTTGTTGATCGTAATACGTTTTATATCCAAATCCACCAGCGCCCAACATCGTTACAAAAACAGCTGCATATTTCAAATACGAGTAATCTTTCTTTCTTTCAGGAGTAAAAATAATTGGTGCTTTTTCTTCTAAAGCTTCTACTTCTTGTTTTAAAATCTCTCTTGTAATTTCTGGAGAAACAAAAGGAGTTAATCCAAAAGAATCTGTTAAATAATTTACTGTATTCGCTGGTTCAAAAACCCAATTCATTTCATTATTTACCGAAATCTCACCAATGTTTTTCAACACCACACGATTGCGGTTTTGTAACAAATACGTCCATTCGTTCACCACATCACCAATTTTGATTACGGCTAACTCGTATGACATTTTTTCTTGTAATGCCACATGATTTGCCAATAAACCATCATTGTTTTTTACATTCGCATTAAACGAAACCACTTTTTTAGGTGGAAAAAATGAACTTGCGCTTCCAGTAACGTGAGCGGACACAGTTTCAGTTAAAAACGCACCAAAGCCAGGAACAGTAACGCACTGATAACGATATAATAAGTCGGATATGTGTTTTTCTATCTGCATAACAACAAAGTTAGATAATCAATAGTAATATCAAAATTTTATCAACAAAAATTATTAACAATTGCGGTTTTTACTGTAAATAATTGGAAGCGAATGGCTTGGACTTTCTTGGTTTCCTTGTACCTGCTGTCCGCTTTACACGGTGCCGCTCCCATCAGGGCTAGTTAGCTTTCTATTTTCTTTTTTGGATTATTGCTAAAAAGAACTATTTTTGTTGTTCAATTATACGCCAAATAAATTTTATATACGCCATGACACAGTCAGAATTATACCACACGCTTGCGTTGATGCAAGTGGAAGGAGTAGGAGATGTAATCGCTAAAAAACTCCTCCAACATTGTGGAAACGCAGCAGAAGTCTTCGCTTCAAAAAAATCCCAACTTCAAAAAATTGACGGCATTGGTTCGGTTGTAATAAAAAATTTACAAGACAAATCGGTATTTGCAAAAGCGGAAGCCGAACTCCAATTCATTGCACAAGAAAATATTTCCACTACTTATTTTCAAGACGAAAATTATCCTGAACGTTTAAAACACTGCTACGATAGTCCGGTACTTTTATTTCAAGCCGGAAATCTCGATTTACAAAACAAAAGAATCATTAGTATTGTCGGCACACGTCAAATCACGACGTATGGCATGGAATTTACTAAGAAATTGATTGAAGAAATATCCCCTTTAAATCCAATTATTGTTAGTGGTTTTGCTTATGGAGTTGATATTTACGCGCATCAAATGGCAATGGATTGTGGTTTGCAAACCATAGGTGTTTTAGCGCATGGATTAAATCAAATTTATCCAAAAACTCATAAAAAGTACATGGCAAAAATGGAACAAAACGGCGGCTTTTTAACCGAATTTTGGAGCACCAGCAAACCTGATAAAGAAAATTTCATCAAACGAAATCGTATAGTTGCGGGCATAAGCGAAGCTACCATCGTAATTGAAAGTGCCGAAAGAGGTGGTTCATTAGTCACGGCTAATTTAGCTAACGATTACAACCGAGATGTTTTCGCTGTTCCAGGAAGAACGACAGATAAGTATAGTCAAGGTTGCAATAATTTAATTAAAACACAACGCTCTAATTTGCTCACTTCGGCAGCAGATTTGGTTTATATTTTGAATTGGGAATTGCAGCGCGAATCTCAAAAAGTAATTCAAAAACAGTTGTTCGTTACCTTAACCGATGAAGAGCAAATCATTTACGATTACCTTCAAAAAGCAGGAAAAGAAATGATGGACATCATCGCATTAGAATGTGATTTTCCGATTTATCGCATTTCTTCTATTTTGTTAAATATGGAATTAAAAGGAGTGATTCGTCCTTTGCCAGGTAAAATGTTTGAGGTGGTTTAAACGTTTTCTTGTCAAGCTGAACTTGTTTCAGCTTCTTGATAATTTGAAATGATTAGATCCTGAAACGAGTTCAGGATGACAGAAGTTTAGTTTATAAAAAATAATATCAGATAGTTTGTCAAGCTGAACTCGTTTCAGCTTCTCCGAATTTTAAAATAATTAGATTCTGAAACGAGTTCAGAATGACAAAACAATAAAAAAAATGCCCTATAGAACTTATCATAATTATTGGGTTTATATTCTTACCAACAAACCAAAAGGCACACTTTACATTGGTGTAACTGGCGGGTTAGATGATAGAATGGAACGACATGTAAATAAAGAAGGAAGCAAATTTACTTCGAAATATAATTTGAATATTCTAGTATATTATGAAGAATTTCAGTTTATAAATGATGCAATTGCAAGGGAAAAACAACTAAAGAATTGGCATCGACAATGGAAAATTAATTTGATTGAAGCTTCTAATCCAAATTGGAAGAATCTGTGGAAACCATTAGATCCTGAAACGAGTTCAGGATGACAAGATTCGTGTATAAAAATGGCGTAATATTATGTTTGTCAAGCTGAACTTGTTTCAGCTTCTTGTTTATGTATGGAGATTCCGAAACAAGTTCGGAATGACAAGAAGACGTCTAGAGTTATTATTTGGAAATTTGAACTCGTTTCAGCTTCTCTAAATTTTTGGCTTATTTTTTGATTGAAATTCCTAAATTTAAAACATGAAAAAAGCACTTAGCATTATAACTATAGTTTTGTTTTTCTTCTCTTGCTCCGAGAAAGAAAAATCCTATGAAGAATTAGAAGCGGAAGTTTTGTGCGATGTGTTGCCGGAAATTGCAAAATTAGAGATTAAAAGTTTTCTCAGATTAGGAGTTGTTATTCCACCACCAGAACTTGACAAACTAAATTATACTAATAAACAGATTGATAGTATTAAAAAAGTAGAATATAATGATTGGGAAAAGTATAAAAGAATAAGAAAAGAAAAATCTGATAGTATAATTAATTTGGTTGAAAAATTTAAACGAATTGAATTTGGAATTTTAGATACTCTAAGAGATGTTGAAAAATTAAAATTTGATAAGAGTATTTATAAATTTAATAGTTTAGATTTTAGAGGTGTTGATTTAAAAGAATTTGAAAAATGTAATCTAAAAATTAACTTAGTAAATTATAAAAACACATTTGAGGGAGAAGATAGAAATTCAAACAATCCTTTAGTTTTTTTAACTCGAGTACTTATTGATGAGAATGAAGAAAAAGCATTTTTTTCTGTATTAAAAATGTATGGAACATATCATGTGTTTTGTAATTTATCAGTAAAGGAAAATAAATGGAAGATTGAAAAGATTATTAAAGAATAAAAAACCTCAAAATTTAGACATCTAAACTTTGAGGTTTTTCTTTATTTTTAATTCTGTTTCAATATCTGTTGGCATTAACATCCGATCTTTAAAACTTATTTTAAAATCATAATCGATTTTGTATAATTTTAAAATAGTATCTAATTCCTGTTTGTCGTCTGTGTTCTTTTTGCTATCAAAACGATGTCTATTCAAGGCACCAAAAGCATAACCAAGCAAAACAACCGCAATACAAATAAAAATTATTATTATTGATGAGGCTATAAATATAGGTTTACCACTTGCTTTACTTAAAATGTTTGCGATATAATCGTTGGATTTATAGGTAAAAAGAAACATAGCCAGACTCATAATTAAGTAAACTATAAAATAAGAATACACCCATTTCTTTTCTCTTTTCGTTTTTTGAAAAGCGATGTTAACTTCTGTTATCTTTTTTTCAAGATTTTCATTAAATGAAATCTTATCGCAGAATCCATCAAAATTTGGATTTTTGTTAGTCAAACTGCAAAAAACTCCAATTTCAAGATTTTGTGATTTATTTTTACACAATTCACAATGCTTAAAGAGTTTTTTGGAGTTTTCATTCATGTGTAAAAGATGTAAATTAATATCCCAACTTCTCTCTAACTCTTTTCAAAACACCATTTGCTACTGCACTTGCTTTTGCGGCACCTTCGAGTAATAATTTATCTACTTCTTCTAAGTTGTTACTGTAGTAATTGTATTTTTCTCTTTCGGTTTTGAATTTTTCAACGATTAATTCAAATAAGGCTTGTTTCGCGTGACCGTAGCCGTAATTTCCTGCTTCGTATTTGGCACGTAAATCAGCAACTTCTTCCGTAGAACCTAATAATTTGTATAATGCAAACACGTTACAAGTATCTGGATTTTTTGGTTCTTCTAGCGGTGTGCTATCGGTTTCAATTGTTTTGATTTGTTTAAGTAACGCTTTATCGTCTAAAAAGATATTGATAAAATTGTTTCTCGATTTACTCATTTTTTGTCCGTCTGTTCCCGGAATAATCATGATTTGCTCATCGATTTTCGCTTCAGGCAATACAAACGTTTCGCCCATTTGGTGATTGAATCTCGAAGCTACATCACGCGTAATTTCTAAATGTTGCAATTGGTCTTTTCCAACAGGAACAAAGTTGGCATCATACAATAAAATATCGGCTGCCATTAACATTGGATAC
>NZ_JAIWOF010000006.1 GCF_020217025.1 Flavobacterium sp.
AAATTAAAATTTCAATTTCATTTCATACATTTGCATCCGAAAACTAAGAGGAAAAATTTGAACTGATTGCAACCTCATTAAAAAATGCTAAAGCAGTAATTACTACTCCTTTAGGCACTACTTGCAATTATTTTTCCTCGCTTAAAATTTAAAAATATTTTATTATGGCTTATTTATTTACGTCAGAATCAGTGAGTGAAGGACATCCTGACAAAGTTGCGGATCAAATTTCAGACGCATTAATTGATAACTTTTTAGCATTTGACCCTGAGTCAAAAGTAGCTTGTGAAACTTTAGTTACTACAGGTCAGGTAATTTTAGCTGGAGAAGTTAAATCAAACACGTATTTAGATGTACAAACTATCGCAAGAGATGTAATCAAGAAAATTGGTTATACGAAAAGCGAATATATGTTCGAAGCAAATTCTTGTGGTGTTTTATCTGCTATTCACGAACAATCTGCTGATATTAATCAAGGTGTAGACAGAGCAAGCAAAGAAGAGCAAGGTGCGGGTGACCAAGGAATGATGTTTGGTTATGCTACGAATGAAACTGCTGAATTCATGCCGTTAGCATTGAAATTATCACACCAAATTCTTCAAGAATTAGCGGATTTAAGAAGAGAGAACAAAGAAATCACTTACTTACGTCCGGATGCTAAATCTCAGGTAACTTTAGAATATTCTGATGATAACAAACCGGTTCGTATTGATGCTATTGTAGTTTCTACACAACATGATGATTTTGCTGATGAACCAACGATGTTAGCGAAAATCAAAAAAGATATTATTGAGATTTTGATTCCAAGAGTGATTGCTAAAAATCCGCAATACGCACATTTATTTAATGATGCAATTAAATACCACATTAACCCAACAGGAAAATTTGTAATTGGAGGTCCTCACGGAGATACAGGTTTAACAGGAAGAAAAATTATCGTAGATACTTACGGTGGAAAAGGAGCTCACGGTGGTGGTGCTTTCTCTGGAAAAGACCCGTCTAAAGTAGACCGTTCTGCTGCTTATGCAACACGTCATATTGCTAAAAACTTAGTGGCTGCAGGTGTAGCGGATGAAATTTTAGTACAAGTTTCTTATGCGATTGGAGTTGCTGAACCAACATCAATCAACGTAAATACTTACGGAACTGCAAAAGTAAACTTAACTGATGGAGAAATCAGCAAAGTAGTAGAAAGCATTTTTGATATGCGTCCATACTTTATTGAACAACGTTTAAAATTAAGAAATCCTATTTATAGCGAAACAGCTGCTTACGGACACATGGGAAGAACTCCTGAAACCGTAACTAAAACGTTTACTGCTCCAGGTGGTTTAACAAAAACGGTTACCGTTGAGTTATTTACTTGGGAAAAATTAGATTTTGTAGACAAAGTAAAAGCTGTTTTTAATATCTAAAAAAGCTTTTTATAAATAAAAAAACCATTCACAATCGAATGGTTTTTTTATTTATAGCATAACAAATTACAATCTATATTTTAGACTAAGAATTACAAATCTTGGTTGTACTCTATAACTTGAAAATGTACTAGTTCCTCCTAGCTGACTAAAACTGTTAGTATCTAACGATTTTGTATCTAATAAATTGGTTCCTGAAAGTTTCCATTCCCACTTACTATTTTTCTTTTGATACATTAAACTTGCCGTTAAGAAATCGTATTCACTATCAATAGTATTTGATTTGTTTCGGTTATGATAATAAGAGTATTCCGAAACGAATGAAAATGCATCAAGGAAAAAATATTCTAAAGTAACTGTTGGACTATCCACATAAATTACATCAGAAAAATTGTCGTTAATAGTAAAAATATAACCCAATGTTAAATTAGGCAATGTTTTGTAATTAGTTGAAAAACTCAAACCATAGTTTTGTGAAACAGATTCTGTAGTTTGAATTTTCGTTGGATTATTATTTGGATCAGAATCCGAATCAGGAAAAACTCGAATATTATTAAATTTTGACCAATTTACTCCTGCTCTCGCATTTGCTTTATAATATTTAGCAAAAGAACGTCCGTAATTTCCAGTAGCCGATAAAGTTTCATCAGGGAAAGAAGAGTTGATATTTACAGCTGATGAAATTTGATTTACTCCAACTAACAACGCTCTGTTTTTAATACCTTCTAATTGTCTTGTATACGAAATATTAGCAAAAATATTTTCGAAGTTAAACATGTTATACTTAAAATAACGCAATGAGTGAACTTGAGAAGTAGAGTTTTCTAAAAATCTATTTCCGCTAAATAAGCTATTGTAATTTGAAAACACGTACCCTTGAGCTAACTTATTGATATCCGTAAAATTGTTTGTTAAAGAATAATTATAAGTTAGTGTTTCTGATTTTTTAATTTGCCATAACGCATATACATCTGGTAAAATTCTATTGAAAGACTGCTTGTTTGATGTTCCAAGTTGTTGATCGTTAGTATTAAACTGATGTACGCTAAATCCTGGATTAAACGTAAACTTACCGGTCATGAATTTATAATGCAATCCTAAAAACACATCGTTAAACGAATAATTAACATTATTCACTGTACTTGCATCTGTTAGATTGTTCTGAGTACCATTATTCAAAATCTGAAAAATTGAAGAGTCAAAATTTTGATACGAATAGGTGTTTCCTAAAGTTAAATTGATATTGCTTTTTGGAGTCAACATGTAATAATAATCAAACTTTGTATCCACTTTATTGGTTTGAACAAAACGTTTTTGAGTTACATCATCTCTTACTCCCGCTCCTTCATTTATGTAACCTGTTAACAAAGGTGCAAAAGGTAAAGTTTCAAGGTTAGCATTATAAAATGGATCTTCATTTTGATACAAATGTTGCATTTCAAAACCAAAAACATGCTTATCACTTAACGTGTAGTAGTAATTAAGATTTTGATTTATTGAAAAAGGATTTTGTTTTTTTGCTGTATAAATATCCGACAACAAGCTAGAAAAAACGCTTGTATTTTCTTTTTGGTCAGAAACCTTAATTAATGCATCGTAATCAAAATGTTTTTTTTCAGACGGCACATAACTCGAACTCAACTTTAACAAAACTTGATTACTTTTTTGTCTTGTAAAATCTTCACGAGTTTCTGTAATCGTTTGAGACGTTCCATCTGGTAAATTATCTACACGATTAGAAACTGTTCTGTTTTCTATTTCGGTTTTATTTCCTAATAAAATTCCAAAACCACTTAATGTCCATGCTTTTGAAGGATTAAAACTAAAGTTGGCCGCTCCAAAAGTTGATTCGATATTAGCGGCTTGATTGTTACGAAGTCCCATAATCCCCAAATCATTAGACACAAGATTAAAAGAAGAACCTCCTTTTCGCATCATATTTTTGAAACCTCCTGTAAATTTGAAATAATCTTGAGCTGTTAATGGTAATTCTCCAATATTATTCACATTACCAATAACATTTAAACTGTATTTGGGATTATAATAAAACAATTTAGGATTCACGATATAACGCGCATCATCCATCCCAACACCAATTCCAGCTGTCATATCTCCGAACCAGAAGTTCTTTTTCCCTTCCTTAAGTTTGATATTTAATGCAATACTTTCCTCGTTATTTTCTAAACCTTTTAAATTAGAAACCTCGTTGTAATTTCGTAAAACTTGGATTTTATCTAAAGCGTCTGCTGGAATATTTTTGGTAGCCAATTTCGTATCACCATCAAAGAAATCTTTCCCTTCCACCATTACTTTTTGGACTTTTTTCCCTTCTACTTCAATTTCTCCATCTTTATTAACCTCAACACCAGGAAGTTTTTTCAATACATCTTCCAACTTTCGTTCAGTACCATTTGTAAAAGAATCCGAATTATAAACAATAGTATCTCCAGAAACAGTCACAGGCATTACATGAACCACTTCTACTTCTTTTAATTGTGTTCCTTCTTTCAAAACAACAGGATAATTCACAGTTGTAGTCCCAGTTGTTACGGATTTCTCAAAAGTTTGAAAACCTATATAACTCACTTTAAGCGTGTAAGCCGTATTAGATTTTAAATTTAAGATAAATTTTCCAGCTTCGTTAGTAATTGCATAAGCATCCATTGCTTTAGTCTGTTGATTAATAGCCATAATATTAGCCATTTCTAAACCAACACCAGTTGTATCTTTAACAGTACCCTCGAAACGTATATTTTGAGAAAAGGCACTTGAAGTAAGTGCCATTATAAGGATAAAAAATATTTTTTTCATAATTCTTTTTATAGAAAATTAACGTCCACCGCCCATTCTAAATCCGCCGCCTTGTCCACCTCGACCTGAATTCATTTCACGCATTTCTTCCATTTTCTTTTTCACAATTTCATCATATTCTTTTTGCGTTACCTCTTTCCCTTTTGAAGCAGGTTTAATCTCAACTTTTTCTTTAGAATTTAAAACCAACTTAGAACATAAAATTACCGTTTTACCATCGTTAACCTCTAATATTAAACCTGGTAAACCCCAATAATTTTCTGGGCCTTGATTTACAGGAATTTCTGGGCAATACCATGCCGTAATGACATTTTCTTTAGGCATTTCCCAATCATCTGTAAAATTAGTTTTTTTAGCTTTTGCAGTATCTTTTACCGTTTCCGCTTTTTTCTCACCTTCTTTTTCATTATTTCTATTTCTAAATCTGAAATTTCTAAAATCAGACTCACTCACTTTTACTACAGCAGTTGCTTTAAAACAAATATAATTACCAATCTGTTTCGATTCTCCTTCTAATTTCCATTCATATTTTGGCAATGAATCTTTAATTAAAAACTCTTTCCCAAAAAACTCTTTATCCACTACATATTGCTTATCCTTAGCATTTTTATAGTGAGTTCCACCGCCTCCCATCATCGACATCATCATTCTACCTCCACCTTGTTGACCAGGCGTATCTAATTTTTCTTCTTCTTTATAAATTGAAGCTGTTTTATCGAAGTTTAAAATAAATGTTCTTTCAAACATTTTTTTCATACGCTCTTCTATTTGTTTTTGCATTTCTGGCGTCATTTCTCTATTTCCACTCATACCTTTCATAAAATCAGCGGTACTTGTTTTAGACTCATAAACTGCCATTCCTTGAAAATTCTGAGCATTTACTAACCCAGAAATCATAAAAATCGAAGCAATAATAATTTTTTTCATTCTTTTCAGATGTTATAGATGTATATATAGACTACAAATAGTGCATTTTGTTACACAATTTAACTGCTATTTTTGTGTTAAAGTAGTATATTAGACCTTTAATTCTAAGAAATAGTTTAACGAATGTCTTTAAAAAAAATACTTTTTATAACCTTTTTAAATTTTTATTGCTTGTACGTGAGCAGTCAAAATGAAATTCCTGCATTAAAATTAGAAACCATAAAACTAGAATGTGATATTTTTTTAGGTTTTGACAATCAACAAAACAGTTACTTCATAAAAGAAAACGTACTAATAAAAAAAAGCCCAACTAAACATTTCCAATATAACAACCTAAGTTTAGGAAAAATCACAAATGTAGACTTCCAAAATCCGTTAGAAATTGTAATTTTTTATAAAAATTTCAATACGGTTGTATTATTAGACAATCAATTGAACGAAATTAAGAAGATAGATTTCAATTTAAAATCAACTCCAATTAACTTAGAAGCAGTGGCTTTGTCTTCTCAAAATCAAATTTGGATTTACGATAGTATTTCATCAAAAATTGGATTATACAATGTAAACACAGATACTTTTAAGTGGATTTCTACCATGCTTGAAAATCCAATTTCTTATTACGAATCCGATTACACGCATTTTTATTGGACCGATGTGAATTTGAATTTGTATCGCATTTCAATTTATGGTACGATTGAAAAATTAGGAATTCTTCCAAAGTTTGATGCAATTCAATTAACAAAAAATGGCAATTCCATTTATAAAACAGATGATAAATCATATTACTACGACTTAACTTCTAAGAGTAGCAGCAAAATAGCAATTGATGAAAAAATCATTTCAAAATTTTTCTTTAGAGATGGAATTTTGTCTATTTTTACCCAAAATGAAATTACTAATTACAAAATAATTTTACCATAATGCACATAGCAGTAGCAGGAAATATTGGAGCAGGAAAAACAACGTTAACAAAATTATTAGCGAAACATTTTAAATGGGAACCGCATTTTGAAGATGTGGTAGACAACCCGTATTTGGATGATTTTTATCACCAAATGGAACGATGGAGTTTTAATCTTCAAATCTATTTCTTAAACAGTCGTTTTCGTCAAGTATTGCAAATTCGTGAAAGTGGTAAAAACATTATTCAAGACCGAACCATTTATGAAGACGCGCACATTTTCGCACCCAATCTTCATGCTATGGGATTGATGTCCAACAGAGATTACAACAACTATACTTCACTTTTCGAATTGATGGAAAGTTTAGTAGGTTCGCCTGACTTATTGATTTATTTGAGAAGTTCGATTCCAAATTTAGTGAGTCAAATTCATAAAAGAGGAAGAGATTACGAAAATTCGATTTCGATTGATTATTTAAGCCGTTTGAACGAAAGATACGAAGCTTGGATTCAAACCTACAACAAAGGAAAACTAGTAATCATTGATGTAGACAACATTGATTTCGTTAACAATCCAGAAGATTTAGGAATGATTATCAATAGAATTGATGCCGAATTAAACGGATTATTTTAGATATACAAAACGCCTCGTTTGAGGCGTTTTTTTTATTTCATTGTGTCAAACAACGACTTCACTTTTATCTTTTTTGGAGCTTTGGACAATTTGATAACTCGTTTTTCATTCGGTAACAAATCAAAATAATTATCTTCAAAAAACACTTCATTTTCCGAAGACAGAAAAACATCCTTAGCTAAAACATCTGAAGAAATTTCAATGGTTAACTCGTCAATAGTTCTGATTTGAATGCTTGGTTTTGTAAGTAGTAAGTCTTTTGGTTTATAAAAATAATGACGAGTGTAAATTTGTTCTAAAGGAGGAAATGAAACCGACAATACCGCTTGTTTTAAGTTAAAAGCTAAAAAATCCTTCTTTGAAATTTCAAAATGCATCTTACTTGAATTTTCCAAAGCAATGAAAATTATCTTTTCGCTCCATAATTTAGTTCCTTTGAAATCGATTAAATCAATAACTAATTCACCTGAATACTGCTTTAAATCATCGTTGACAATATAAATTTTATAACTATCATTTCCTTCTTCAATCGAAAGCAACAAATTTTCAAAACTTCGCTTCGCCTGATAATGAAACGCTTTCCAATTTCCATAATAATCTAACGAACTCCAAGATGTAACAGGCCAACAATCATTGAATTGCCAATATAACGTCCCCATGCAATAGGGCTTTGCTCTTCGATGAGCTTCAATTGCAGTTTTCATTCCGCGAGCTTGCAATAATTGGGAAACATAAGCATAATCCTCAAAATCTTTTGGCACTACATAATCACGTTCCATGTATTCGTTAATGGTTTCATAACCTGTTGGGTGTTTTTGATGATTTTTAAAAGCTTCGGAAGTGAAATTCAAATCTTCTTTTTTCATCACTTTTTGTAGGGTTTCCAAATTGGGCATCCCTTGAAAACCATATTCGCTCATGAAATGCCCAACTTTTTTCTCATAAATTTCAAACGGTTCTTTTCCCCACCAAACTCCCCAATAATGGGAATCACCTTGCAATAAGCTTTCTTTTCTTCCCCAACCAATCGATGGCGAAGACGACCAATAAATATTCTTTTCTTTCGGAAGTAAACTATCTAAAGTCTGCGGAATCATTTCGTGAAATACCTTTTTGTAATCGTTCCAAATTTGAGTCGAATCTGCTTTTGAATAATTAAATTGTTTTTGCCAACCCCAATTGTGCCAACCTTCATCATTTTCATTATTACCACACCAAATGGCAATACTTGGATGATTTTGCAAACGATTTACGTTCTCAATTACTTCTTGTTTTACGTTTTGCACAAACTTTTCATCGCCCGGATACATCGAACAAGCAAACATAAAATCTTGCCAAACTAAAATTCCGTTAGCATCACAAGCTTCATAAAACGCTTCATCAAAATAAACGCCACCACCCCAAACGCGAAGCATGTTCATATTCGCTTTTTTAGCATTTTCAACTAAAGAAAAATAAGTGGAATCAGAAACTCGTGGTAAAAAACTATCGGGCGGAACCACATTAGCTCCTTTCATGAAAACCGATTTTCCGTTTAATTTGAAATAAAAACTTTTTCCAACTTGGTCTTTTTCCTGAATTAATTCGATAGTTCGCAAACCAATATTTAGCTTTTTTGCATCTAGAAGCTGTTTTTTCTGACTGATTTCAACAGTAAAAGGATATAAATTCGCATCACCTAATCCGTTACACCACCACAATTTTGGATTCGTAATTTCATATTGCATTTTGATTTTGCTCTTTCCTTTTTTCAGGTTGAACGTTTCGATTTTTTCATTGATTTTTAACTGAATTGTTTTGACTTTAGAAACGTAAATTTCGGTTGTGAATTCTAAAATCGCCTTTTTATCATTCAATTGAATTTGGCTGTATTTGATATTCTCGATTTTAGCCGAATTCCAAAATTTCAATTGAACTTTTTTCCAAATTCCAGCCGTTACAAATCTTGGCCCCCAATCCCAACCGAATTGATATTGCGCTTTTCGAACAAAAACACGTTCTTTTTCGGGTAAGGTATAGGACAATTGTTTCGCTGCTTCTTTCCCTTTTTGAACTGCAGAATGAAAAACCACTTTTAAATGATTACTTCCAATTTTCAAATATGATTTGGCAGAAATCGACCATTTTCGGAACATATTATCCGCTTCTAAAACCACTTTTCCGTTCAAGTAAAACGTTGCATACGTATCCAAACCTTCAAATTCCAAATCAATATTTTGATTTTTTAATTCGGATTCAGAAAGTGTGAAATGTGTTTCATATTCCCAATTTTCATTTTCAATCCACTGCAATTGCTTTTCATTGTTACCAAAAAATGGGTCTGGAATTAATTGGTTTTGAAATAAATCCGTGTGAACGGTTCCGGGAATGGTTGCCTTGTGTTTTTTAGTTTCGTTTTGCTTGTTGAATGTCCAGTTTTCTGATGACAAATTGCGATAGGAAGTTTGTCCAAAAATGAAAAAGCAATTTAGACAGAATAGAAAAACGAAGATTTTTTTAACCCTATAAGGCATACAAGTTTATTTAAGATTGTAACTTTTTCTTTAGTTGGATGATTTCTTCCGGATTTGCAACCTCACTTCCATCGGTAATGGCGGATGAATGATACCAATTTGCTTTTACCGTTTCATTTAATTCTGAAATATTAGTCGAACGCAATCCGCCACCGGGCATGATTTCGATGCGATTATTGGCTTGAATGACTAATTGTTTCAAAACTTCTTTTCCTTCCATGACATTTGGAAAAGTTCCAGAAGTCAGAATCGTTGAAAATCCGCACGAGATAACATCTTCCAATGCTTTTTCGTAATTCGAAACGGCATCAAAAGCTCTGTGAAAAGTACATGGAAATGGTTTTGCTAATTCCACTAAGACTTTATTTTGTTCGATATCAATTGTTTTATCGTCCTTCAAAATCCCGAAAACAAATCCGTTAACTCCAAGTTTTTTTATAGTCTCGATTTCCGATTTCATTTGTTCAAATTCTGAATGCGAATACACAAAATTCCCTCCTCTTGGGCGAATCATCACATATAAATCAATACTTAGATTTTTGCGAGCTTGTTGAATCATTTCAATTGTTGGAGTTGTGCCACCAACAGACATATCTGCACACAATTCTACTCTATCGGCTCCTACTTTTTGAGTAATTAGGACAGATTCAAGGTTAAAACAAGCGATTTCGATTTTTCTCATTATTTCAAAAAGTAATTCGCATCGATTAATTTATTTCCTGTTACATCGTGAACAGCATAATTGAAACCTCCTTGCACACAATACGAGCCGTATTCTCCTTTTTTATTCAAGGCGATG
>NZ_JAIWOF010000048.1 GCF_020217025.1 Flavobacterium sp.
AAAAATAAGCCTGCGTTAACATCATCTAATCTATCGGCTTTATCTTTGAAAGAGTGCGCTAATGTCAAACGTTGGAACGGAAAAAAACAACTCAAATACCAAGAAAGCTCTGTGGTTTGAGGCACATCAGATTGGCGGTAAAAAACCACACGATTTGTATCTAAACCACAAGCCAGCCAAGCCGCTGCAACACTATACGTATTTTGTCTTAATTCTGCTCCATTTTTGATTTGCGTAATCGAATGCAAATCGGCAATGAAAAGAAAAGACTCGTTATCAGGATTGTTTGCCATTTGAATAGCAGGAATAATTGCTCCTAATAAATTACCTAAGTGTGGTGTTCCTGTACTTTGAACTCCGGTTAAGATTTTTGCCATTGTTGTTTTTTAACGCTAAGCGTTGCTAAGTTGTTATTTAGAAATGCAAATGTAAAGCAAAAACAGAAAAGTAAAAAGAGATGTGTTTTATTAAAATGATTACTTTTGGAAATCAAATAATCACACTTAATGAAATTTTTAAAATATCCGCTTACTCTTCTATATCGTATTTGGTTTTACATCTTGGTTTTAGTTCCAATTATTGTGATGTTCCCATTTATTTTGGCAACGATTTTAAGTGAGAAAACCTATCCTTTGTTTTTTAAAATTGCAAGATTGTGGTCTAAGATTATTTTAATTGGAATGGGATTTAATTATTCTATCGAAGGCGATGAAGTTTTTGAAGACGGCAAAAGTTATATGCTAGTTGCCAATCATACTTCCATGACCGATATTATGTTGATGTTGATTGCGGTTAAAAATCACCCTTTTGTTTTTGTTGGGAAGAAAGAATTGGCTAAAATTCCACTATTTGGATTTATCTATAAACGTGTTTGTATTTTAGTAGATAGAAGCAATAGCAAAAGTCGTTATCAAGTTTTTGAACGCGCTCAAAAAAGAATTCATCAAGCATTGAGTATTTGTATTTTTCCCGAAGGTGGTGTTCCCGAAGAGCATATTGTATTAGATGATTTTAAAGATGGTGCTTTCAGAATTGCTTTAGAACATGGTTTGCCGATTGTACCAATGGTATTTTTCGATAATAAAAAACGTTTTTCGTATACTTTTTTTAGTGGATGTCCGGGGAAAATGCGTGCAAAAATTTATCCAATAATTGAAACCAAAGGAAAAACGTTAGAAGATAAAAATGCTTTGAAACAACAAGTAAGAGAAATTATTTTACAACCTTTATTGGAGGATTTAAAATAAAAAAGTCCAAACGCATTTGGACTTTCTCAGTTTCATTTTAACTAGAAACGAAACAACTTAACTAAAAATTTAAGCTTAACCAATAAAGCTTAAAAACTAAAACTTACTCCGGTATACAAGCCTATGAAATAAGGCTTGAAGTTACCGGAATTTTCACTAAAAGTATTGATTTGGTATTTAAACATAGGTTGGAAATTGGCATTAAAGCTTTTCCAAAAATTATATTTAAAACCCAAACCGACATTGCTACTAAAATGTATATCGTTTAGATTGTTTGCCTTTCCAATATTCATTTCCATCCCATCTGAAATTAATGAAATAGAATTTGCATTTAAGAATAAAGTACTTACCCCACCAATTAAATCAATCCCAAATTTTTTATCCAATATTTTGTAACTTAATTCAAGAGGAACTTCAATGTAGCTTAACTCTTGTTTTATGGCGCCTTTTGATTCTGTAAGAAGTATTAATGCATCTCCAAGGTCACTTTTTGAATCAATGGCAGAAAAAGCAAGGTTTTCACTATTACTATTTCTCTCTAATGTTTTTATGTTGTTTGTTACAGAATTTAAACGGGTATTGAATAAAACATTATCTGTATTATAATTAAAAGTTAATGCGTTTACTCCTGTTTTAAAACTAAATTTATTTGAAATTTGATAAACCGCTCCAATACCATAACTCATTGTAGTTTCAAATTCTTTACTGTTTTTTGAAAATTGTGAATCAAGTGATGAGCCTTCACTGATAGAATTAAAATAAACGGGCGATGCGTTTGTACTTACCGCCCATCTACTTCTTTTTTCTTTTTCTTTTTCATCTTCATTTTTCCCAGCCTCTTTTTCTTTTAGCAGTTCTTCTAGTGGATTTATTTCGGGAGAAATTTCAGCCACTAGCGTACTATCGTTTATAATGATGTTTTCAGACAATGCCAAGACAGCAGTTATGGTGTCTTTTGTTTGTGCTAGCGAATCATTACTTGTATTTACGTAATTTGTATTGGTTTCGGTTTTGTCAAAAAACGAATTTATTTTATCAGAATTTATCAACTCATTTTTAGAAGTTGTTGTATTGTTGTTTGGATTCAACTTCGAATTTTTATTCTTTTTTGTTGTGGCAATTAAATCCGTTTCAAGAAACAGATTCTTTTTTGAAGATTTGTTTCTTTTCGCTTTAGAATTAGTAACAATTGTGTGGTTTGATTCTTTATTATTGTAGTTAGGATATCTTTTTTTGTTTTTTGTATCTAAAGTGTTTTTACTTTCAAATGAATTATTTTTTTTGTCTTTGTAACGAATATTCGATTTCTCGTTTGAAATAACAATTGGGTTAGATTTTTTGAAATCTATTCGTTTGGAATCAAATTTAATGGTATTATTTTCCGAATTTTCAATATTTTTTTCGGGTCTTAATGTTTCATTATTGTTGAAATCAGTATTAGATTTTTTGTCTTTAGAGTTTGAATTATCTACACCAACCACTACAGTTTCATTACTATTGTTAGGTAAGTTTGTGTTTTGATTTGATTGAAAATTCCAAATTAAAGCTCCAATGATTATAAAAGAAGCGGCGATTCCTGATAATTGAAACCAAATAGGAATTATTCTTTTTTTCTTCTTTTTTTCATTTAATCTAGAAGCGATGATATTCCAAGATTCTTGAGGCGGTATAGCTTCAAAATCCTTGAATTTCTCTTGAAATAATCGTTCTATATTTTTATGATCTTTCATTTTGTCTTTTTAATTGAATAGTTGCTATTCGATTCAATTTTATCTTTTAATATGGCTTTAGCTCTGGCTAAATTTGATTTTGATGTTCCAATATTGATGCCTAACATTTCAGCAATTTCTTTGTGTGAATAATCATCCATCACATAAAGATTAAAAACCAATCGATATCTATCTGGTAAAGATTGAATAATCTGTGTTAAAAATTCAATAGATACATTTTCATCTTCAATTTCTACCTCGTCAGTGTCTGGAATTTTTTCTGAAATAATCTCAAAAACTTTCTGATTTCGATATTGTTGTAAAATATAATTAATCACTACTCGTTTCGCCCAACCCTCAAAAGAACCAATGTTTTTAAACTGACTAATTTTTTCGAAAACTAGTAAAATACCTTCTTGTAAATTGTCTTGTGCTTCCTCATAACTTCTCGAATACTTCAAACACACAGCAAACAACTTTGGCGCTAATAAGTGATAAAGTTGTTCTTGTGCTTTGGTATTGTTTTTAGTACATTCATGTATGAGTTGCTCTAAAATCAAAATATATTATTTATTAATCAATAACCGGAACTTCATATTCTAAAAAAATGTCTTCTCCAGCTTCATTTTTACCTTGCCAAAATTTAAATAAGAAAGGACCATTACCCGTTACATAAAAATTGATATATTGTTCTAATAAATTATCAGTCAAAGGGGTACAATTATTTTGTTCAAAGACAATTGTTCTAATTGCAATTGTTCTGGTATTCATGTCAGCATCATAATAAAAACCATTAAAACTATGACAAGTTGAAGGTCTATAATATCTTACTTTGATACCATAAGTTTCTCCCTTATGAAATTCACTTGGAATATCAACAGAAGCGACAGGTAAAATTTCATAATGAAAATTATCATCTTCACCTACTGTGCAAGAGTTTAACATGAATATAGCACTAAATAGTAATAAAATTTTTTTCATTTTGATTTATTCTTTAATTGTTAGATTCAAATTTAATTAAAAGGTTGCGTCTATTTATAAAAAAAATCACGCTCAAGGCGTGATTTAATTTTTAAGCGTTATTTTCTTTGATAAGCTCTTTAATTTTTTGTTCCAGTTCATCCATTAATTCTGGATTGTCTTTGATTAATGCTTTTACAGCATCTCGACCTTGACCTAATTTAGTTTCTCCGTAACTAAACCATGAACCACTTTTTTTGATGATTTCAAATTCTACAGCTAAGTCTAAAACTTCACCTACTTTTGAAATTCCTTCACCATACATAATGTCAAATTCTGCCGTTCTAAATGGTGGTGCTACTTTATTTTTTACAATTTTAACTTTAGTTCTATTACCAATAACGTTTTCACCATCTTTAATTTGTGTCGATTTACGAATATCAATACGAACTGAAGCATAGAATTTCAATGCATTTCCTCCGGTTGTAGTTTCTGGACTTCCAAACATTACTCCAATCTTATCACGTAATTGGTTAATGAAGAAAACCGTACAATTGGTTTTGTGAATCGTTCCTGTTAACTTTCTCAACGCTTGCGACATCAAACGTGCGTGTAATCCCATTTTAGAATCACCCATGTCGCCTTCAATTTCACTTTTTGGTGTTAAAGCAGCAACCGAGTCAATTACCACAACATCAACTGCTCCTGAACGAATTAAACTTTCAGCAATTTCTAATGCTTGTTCACCATTATCAGGTTGTGAAATAATTAAATTGTCGATATCAACCCCTAATTTTTCAGCATAAAAACGGTCAAATGCGTGCTCAGCATCAATAAATGCTGCAATTCCTCCTGCTTTTTGAGCTTCAGCTATGGCGTGTAATGTTAACGTAGTTTTACCTGACGATTCTGGTCCGTAGATTTCTATGATTCTACCTCTTGGATATCCATTTACTCCAAGCGCTAAATCAACACCTAACGAACCTGTAGGAATAGCTTCTACTTCTTCAACAGCGCTATCACCTAGTTTCATTACGGTTCCTTTTCCGTATGTTTTGTCAAGTTTGTCTAATGTTAGTTGTAAGGCTTTTAATTTTGCTTCTTTGTCTGAACTCATAATATTTGGCTTTAAATTGATTACAATTCTTTTTTTGTAAAAATACAGCTTTTTTCAATTGTGCCAAAAAATGTTAATATGTTTTCCAATTCATTTAAAGATTTGATTTTTAATCAATTTTATTACCTTTGTGCCCGAATTCTTCCATTTAGAATTCATAACATATTTCTCACTTAAACGTTTATAGCATGCAACTGTATAACACCTTAAGCGCAGAAGAAAGAGCTCAATTAATTGATGAAGCCGGAAAACAACGTCTTACATTATCTTTCTATGCGTATGCCAAAATTGAAAACCCCAAAAAATTTCGCGACGATTTATTTATCGAATGGAACAAACTCGATGCTCTTGGTCGTACCTATGTAGCCAAAGAAGGTATCAATGCTCAAATGAGTGTTCCAGCAGAAAACTTTGAAGCTTTTAGAGAAACTTTAGAAGCGTATGATTTTATGCGTGGCATTCGATTGAATGTAGCCGTAGAACACGATGATCATTCGTTTTTAAAACTAACCGTAAAAGTCCGTGATAAAATTGTAGCCGATGGTTTAAACGATGAAACGTTTGATGTTACGAATATCGGAGTACATTTAAAAGCAAAGGAATTCAACCAAATATTAGAAGATCCAAACACGATTGTAGTTGATTTTAGAAATCATTACGAAAGTGAAATTGGTCATTTTAAAGGTGCGATTACTCCAGATGTGGAAACATTTAGAGAAAGTTTACCAATCATCAATGAACAATTAAAAGACTTTAAAGAAGATAAAAATTTGGTGATGTATTGCACCGGAGGAATTCGTTGTGAGAAAGCTTCGGCTTACTTCAAACATCAAGGTTTTAAAAATGTGTTTCAGCTTGAAGGAGGAATTATCAATTACGCCAAACAAATCAAAGAAGAAGGTTTGGAAAGCAAATTCATTGGAAAGAACTTCGTTTTCGACCACAGATTAGGTGAAAGAATTACCGATGATATCGTTTCACAATGTCATCAATGTGGAAAACCTTGCGATAATCACACGAATTGTTTGAACGATGGTTGTCATTTGTTGTTCATCCAATGTGACGAATGTAAAGCAGCTATGGAAAATTGTTGTTCTACTGAATGTTTAGAAATCACACATTTGCCATTAGCTGAACAAATAAAATTACGTAGAGGAAAACAAGTAGGAAATAAAGTCTTCCGAAAAGGAAAATCGGAAAATTTGAAATTCAAACATTCAGGAGAATTGTCAGACAAACCTTTGGCTGTAGCCGAAAAAACAAAAGACATTCGTCAGAAAATAAAAGTAAAAAAAGTATTGCTTGGTAAAGTCGAACATTATTATGTGAAAGCACAAGTAGGCCTTTTCGTTATAGAAAATCAAGAACTAAATGTTGGTGACAGCATTCTAATTTCGGGACCAACAACTGGTAACCAAGAATTGGTTTTAGAAAAAATGTTCGTAAACGGAACTGAAAATTCATCAGCAAAAGTTGGCGATAAAGTAACTTTTGAAGTGCCTTTTAGAGTAAGATTATCGGATAAATTATTTAAAATTATCAGCTAATGACAGCTTCTGGAAGAATAGAATTAATGGCGCCTGCAGGAAATTTCGAATCGATGCAAGCAGCTTTAGATAATGGTTGTGATTCGATTTATTTTGGTGTAGAACAATTAAACATGCGAGCTCGTGCAACGGTGAATTTCGTTTTAGAAGATTTACCTGAAATTGCGCGTCGTTGCAACGAAAAAAATGTTAGAACGTATCTAACTTTAAATACCATAATTTACGATCATGATTTATCGATTGTAAAAACACTTTTGACTAAAGCTAAAGAAGCAGGAATTACAGCCGTAATTGCATCTGACCAAGCGGTGATTATGACGGCTCGTACGATGGGAATGGAAGTGCATATTTCTACTCAATTGAATGTAACGAACATCGAAACTGTGAAATTCTACTCCATGTTTGCTGATACGATTGTTCTGTCTCGCGAGTTGAGTTTACGCCAAGTAAAGAAAATCACCGATGATATTGAAAAAGAGCAAATAAAAGGACCAAGTGGCAATTTAGTTGAGATTGAAATCTTTGGTCACGGAGCTTTGTGTATGGCGGTTTCAGGAAAATGTTATTTGAGTTTACATTCGCACAATTCATCAGCAAATCGTGGTGCTTGCAAGCAAAATTGTCGTAAAAAATATACGGTTATCGACCAAGAAAGTGGTTTTGAAATCGAACTTGATAACGAATATATGATGTCGCCAAAAGACTTGTGCACCTTAGATTTTTTAGACCAAGTAATCGATTCAGGAATCAAAGTCTTAAAAATTGAAGGTCGAGGACGAGCAGCTGATTATGTAGCAACCGTTATCAAAACTTATCGTGAAGCTATCGATTCGTATTACGAAGGAACGTTTACTAAAGAAAAAATCAATACTTGGATGGAAGCTTTGGCAACCGTTTACAATCGTGGTTTTTGGAGTGGGTATTATTTGGGACAAAAATTAGGTGAATGGTCTGATAATCCAGGTTCTAATGCTACTCAAAAGAAAGTATATGTGGGTAAAGGAATGCATTATTTCCCAAAATCAAGCATCGCCGAATTCAAAATCGAAGCTTACGACATTAAAAAAGGTGATAAAATTTTAATTACGGGTCCGTCAACCGGAGCGCAAGAATTAATTTTAGAAGATTTCTTCGTGAATGATGTAACTTCGGAAAAAGCAACTAAAGGCGATAGTTGCACTTTAAAAGTGCCGTTCCGTATTCGTTTATCGGATAAAATGTATAAAATTGTAGAAAACTAATGGTCGTTGTTACGCTTCAAAGAGACAAATGCATTGGTTGCAATTACTGTGTTGAAATGGCACCTGCACAATTTCAAATGTCCAAAAAAGACGGAAAATCAGTATTAATTAAATCGGTTGATTCGAAAGGTTTTCACACCTTAAAATCACCTGATCATACGATTGTTGAAAATTGTGAATTAGCCGCAAAAGCTTGTCCGGTGCATATTATTACCGTAAAAGAAACCTAAATTTTTGTTTTACAATACTATATGAAAACCTATTTCGTTTAACTATGAGATAGGTTTTTTCTTTTTGGAGAACTTCGAGATTGATTTTTGAAAGTTTCCACAAAAAATCAATATCTTTACGCTCAAAAACATTTTAGAAACGTAGTCCAACAAACGGACAATCAACATATATTCAAAATTATGGCATGTACAAACTGTTCCACGGGTGCTAAAGATGGCACACCAAAAGGATGTAATAATAACGGGACTTGCGGCACCGATAGCTGCAACAAACTTTCGGTTTTCGATTGGCTGTCAAACATGACGTTGCCAGGTGGTCAAGAACCATTTGATGCGGCCGAAATTCGTTTTAAAAACGGCCGAAAAGAGTTTTTCAGAAATACAGAAAAGCTAACATTAGCTATTGGAGATATTGTCGCTACCGAAGCTTCACCAGGACACGATATTGGAATTGTGACTTTAACAGGCGAATTGGTAAAAATTCAAATGAAAAAGAAAGGCGAAAATCCAGATAAGGAATTAGCTAAAATTTACAGAAAAGCATCACAACGCGATATTGATATTTGGACAGAAGCTAGAAATAAAGAAGAAGCAGTTCGTATGCGTGCTCGTGAAATCGCTATCAATTTGAAATTAGAAATGAAAATTTCGGATGTAGAATTTCAAGGCGATGGTTCAAAAGCAACGTTTTATTACACAGCAAATGATCGTGTAGATTTCCGTCAATTAATCAAAGAATTTGCACAAGAATTCAAGATTAGAATCGAAATGAAGCAAGTTGGTTTCCGTCAAGAAGCTGCTCGTTTAGGTGGAATTGGTTCATGCGGAAGAGAACTTTGTTGTTCTACTTGGTTGACTGATTTTAGAAGTGTGAATACTTCGGCAGCACGTTATCAACAATTATCATTAAATCCACAAAAGTTAGCGGGACAATGTGGTAAATTAAAGTGTTGTTTGAATTACGAATTAGACACCTATTTGGATGCATTGAAAGACATGCCCGATATGGATACGAAATTATATACCGAAAAAGGCGATGCCTATTGCCAAAAAGTAGATATTTTCAAAGAAATTATGTGGTTTGCTTATGCGAATGCTCCTGCACAATGGTTGGTTTTGCCAGTTGAAAAAGTAAAAGAAATTGTTGCTATTAATAAGAAGAAAGAGCGCGTTGCGGCATTGGAAGATTATGTGGTAGAAAGCACTCAAGAAGTAGAGAAAAAATTCGAGAATGTGGTAGGACAAGACAGTTTAACACGTTTTGACCAACCTAAGAAGAAGAAAAACAATAAAAATAAAAAACGTAAACCTTCAAATTTTAAAAATGCACCTAAAAAAGAGTAAATTCATTGGGTTACTAATGTTAACGATGCTTTTTTTCTCATGCGATGAAAAGCAATTCTTTAGCGAATACAAAGAGTTAGATGGTTCTTGGAAAAAATCAGACACTTTGCGTTTTACATTTGAACAAAAAGACACACTGAATCCATATCACTTGTTTTTAAATGTGAGAAACAATAATGATTATCCGTTTAGCAATATGTATTTGATTGTAACCATGAAAGAGCCTGGAAAAAAGCCTACGATTAAAGTGGATACGTTGGAGTATTTAATGGCAAATCCAGATGGGACTTTGTTAGGGGAGGGTTTTTCAGATGTGAAGGAAAGCAAATTGTGGTATTTAGAAAATTTCAAGTTCAAGAGAGCTGGAAAATACAATGTTGAGGTGATTCAGGCGGTGAGAGAAACTGGTAAAGTAGATGGTGTTTCAGAACTTAAAGGAATTACAGAATTAGGATTAAGAATTGAAAAAATAAAATAGTATGGCTACTAAAAAAGCAAATACAAACGATTTTTCAGCGTATAAAAGAAAGTTTTGGCAATTGTTTGCCTACGGATTTTTAGGAGTAATTTTATTATTCCTTTTTGCATCTTGGGGATTTTTTGGA